>RDXT01000265.1 GCA_004292985.1 Bacteroidota bacterium | reverse complement strand
CCCGCTCGGCAACTGGAATGTGGAGCGCTCCGGCGGCAGCTATCCGGTTACGTTTAGCCCCGCCCCGACCTTCCGGCTCGAAGAAACCGGTAGTTACCCGTTTTACCTCATTCAGTACATGCGTGACAGCAGTCTTTGCGAAGTGAAGGCGGCGGGAGTGGGGATTGGGGAATAGGGGAGCTTATATAGCTTCGGCCAGTTTCTCCAGTGCGATGCCACGAGAACCTTTAATCAGCACAAAATCAACCTCTTGCAGGAGTTTTGCTACCTCAGGAATGGCTGAGACTGCGTTGGGGAACCATACATGTGGCGCTTCGATCTCTTCGATCATGTGCTTCATCAGCGGACCGACACCAATGACTATGGCCGGGGTAAATGTATTGACAAATGCGCCCATAGCGGTGTGCATATCCACAGCCTGCTCACCCAGTTCGAGCATATCGCCCAGAATCAGGGCTGTTCGGCCCTTTTGCATCGAAAAGGCATTGGCGACCGAGGCCCGCATTGAGGAGGGATTGGCGTTGTAGGCATCCATCCAAATCTGGAGATGGCCCTTTTTCACCAGCTGGCTGCGGTTATTGGCAGGCACATACTGGTAAATTCCTTCCCGGATCTGGTCCAGACTTACGCCAAAATGCTCCCCGACAGCAATGGCCGCCAGAATATTCATGCAATTATATTCACCCGTCAACTGAGACCGGAAACGCGCTGCCTCTGTCCAGCGGGGGCTACTGACCTCCAGTTCCATACCTTCGGGACTGTTGTGCAAAAGGGTATAATGATAGTCTGAAGCAACTGCGCCGTAGCTGCTGCGCCGGGGATAATCGCCTGCGGCCAGGGCTACATGGGGATCCGCTTCATTAACAAAGATAAAACCCTCATGCTCGCGGCAGAAATCAAAGAGCGCCCCCTTCGTTACCCGCACACCCTCCAGGCCACCGAGCTGCTCGATATGGGCAAATCCGACATTGGTAATGAGGCCGTGGGTCGGCTCGGCGATTTCAACCAGTTCCCGAATATCGCCGGGTTTATTGGCCCCCATCTCGATCACAGCGATTTCGGTGTCGGGGGGAATGGCCAGCAGCGTCAGCGGCACTCCGATGTGGTTGTTGAGGTTGCCACGGGTGGCACTGGCTTTATAGGCCGTATTCAGCACGCTGAATATCAGCTCTTTACTGGTTGTTTTTCCATTACTGCCCGTAATTCCCAGGAAAGGAATAGACAGGGTGCGGCGGCGGGCGCGGGCCAGGTCCTGCAAGGCCAGCAGGGTATTTTCCGTCAGGATATACCGGGGATCCTCAGGAAGATGCACATCCGGGTCGTCAATGACAGCAAAGGCTGCTCCTTTTTCCAGGGCGGCAGCGGCGTAGGCATTGCCGTTAAATGTATCTCCGCGAAGGGCAAAAAACAGGTCTCCCTCCTTCACCGTGCGCGTATCGGTAGAAACAGAAGGGTGCAGATGGTACAATTCGAGCAGGCGGGAAGTAAGAGAAGATTGCATGGCGGCAAGTTAATAGGCATATCGCAAAAAATCCCTACCTTTATTGCCCTTAATACAGATGGAATACCCCTCCAAATCTATTGAAGAGGCTGTAAACGAGCTTTCGGGCCTGCCGGGCATTGGCCGGAAGACGGCCCTGAGGCTGGCGTTGCACATCCTCAAGCAGAGTGAAGCGCAGGCCGAGCGCCTGGGCTCCTCGATCATCGAACTCCGGAAGCGGGTGCAGTTTTGCAAACGCTGCCACAACTTCACCGACCATGAGCTGTGCAAAATCTGCACAAATCCGCGCCGCGAAACGCGCCTGATCTGTGTCGTCGAAGACGCACGCGATGTGATGGCCCTCGAAAACACCCACCAGTTTAATGGCCTCTACCATGTGCTCGGCGGCCTCATCAATCCGCTGGCGGGCATCGGCCCCTCCATGCTCCACATCGAGCCGCTGGCCGAGCGCGTGCGAAACGAGAAAATTGAAGAGGTCATTTTTGCCTTCAGCGCCAATATCGAAGGAGACACTACCGCCTTTTATATCTCCAAAAAACTGGCCCCTACGGGAGTCCGGATTTCGAGCATCGCGCGGGGTATTCCGGTGGGGCTGGACCTGGAGTACACCGACGAAGTAACCCTGGCCCGCTCGCTGATCAACCGCACAAGGCTGGCTTCTCCGGGAGAGTGATGTTACCCACGCTTTTGTATAATGTATATGCGCAGGAATATACGGATCAAAATATGCTGTATCAGCAGCCGCGAAGAGGTGGAGATGGCCGTGGCAGCGGGCGCATCGGCCCTGGGGCTGGTCGCGCAGATGCCCAGCGGGCCGGGCGTGATCGCCGATGAGTTGATCGCAGACCTGACCCGCCACATTCCGCCGGGTGTAGCTTCTTTTTTGCTGAGCAGCGAAACCCGTGGCGAGCAGATTGTGGAGCAGCAAAAAAGGCTCAGGGCCAGCACCCTCCAGCTGGTAGATATGCCCGAAGAAGGCGCGTATGACATCATCCGGCAGCAGTTACCCGGCATCAAAATCGTGCAGGTGATCCACGTGCTGACGGAGGCCGATATCCGCCTTGCGACCGAAATTGCCCGGCAGGCCGATACCCTGCTGCTCGACTCCGGCAATCCCAATGCGGCTGTGAAAGAACTCGGCGGCACAGGCCGGGTGCACAACTGGGAGATCAGCCGCGAAATTGTAGAGCAGGCAGGCGTACCGGTGTTTCTCGCCGGCGGGCTGAATGCAGGGAACGTTATGGAGGCTTTACAAAAAGTGAGACCCTTTGGCGTGGACATTTGCAGCGGCGTGCGCAGCGGAGGTAAGCTCGACCCGGACAAACTGCATACTTTTGTGCAGGCTGTCCGCTCATTTTAACCGATCTCAGGTGGATTTATCTGTTGTCATTGTCAACTACCGCGTACCCTACTTCCTGGAGCAATGCCTCCGGTCGGTGATCCGCGCCCTCGAAGGAATGACAGGCGAAATCATTGTGGTGGACAACCATTCGCAGGACGGCAGTGTGGCTATGCTGCGGGAAAAATTTGGCGACAAGATCATTCTCATTGATAATCAGCAGAATACAGGTTTCTCTAAAGCCAACAACCAGGGCATAGCGATTGCACGCGGGCGCTATATACTGCTGCTGAACCCCGACACTGTGGTGGCAGAAGACACCTTCCGGCGCTGCCTCGACTTTATGGACGAGCATCCGGACGGAGGCGCGCTGGGCGTGCACATGATCGACGGGCAGGGCATCTATTTACCCGAATCCAAACGCGCCCTTCCTACCCCGGCAGTGTCTTTTTACAAAATATTCGGATTTTCAGCCC
>RDXT01000844.1 GCA_004292985.1 Bacteroidota bacterium | reverse complement strand
GACTTTGAACATATTTTCGCCTACTCCTCCAACGTCGGTGTCTCCAAAGCCGTGAACGAAAATTACCGCGACAATCCGGAGTGCTACTTCGACCGCCTGCGTGCCTTCGGCTTTTATGACGTAGTCAACCGCCAGATAGACGGCGAGCCGGTGCCGCAGATGATTGATCCAGGCAACGAAGCCTGGACCAGCACGACCCTGCCTTCGCTTTCCTACGGCTATTCGGTTCGTGTAACGCCCCTGCAAATGGCTGCTTTCTACAACGGCATTGCCAATGGCGGCAAAATGGTGCGTCCGTACTTCGTTAAAGAAATCCGCAACAACTCTCAGGTGGTTCAGGCTTTTCAGCCAGAGGTGCTGCATGAGCAGATGTGCAGCCGCGAAACGGCCTCGAAACTGGCTGAACTGCTGAAGTCGGTCGTCAACTATGGCTCTGCTGCCTCGGCTTTCCGGGGAGCGCGCTTTGAGGTGGCAGGCAAAACGGGTACAGCCCGCAAAATCGAGCAGGGAGTAGGCTACGTGCAAAAGTACCGCGCTTCTTTTGGCGGCTTTTTCCCCGCCGATAATCCCCGCTACACCCTCTATATTATGGTGGACGAGCCTGCGGGCGGACTTACTTCAGGTGGTACGGTAGCTGCGCCTATTTTCCGCAACATCGCGGACAAGGTCTATCTCATGGACCGCCAGATCACCAAACCCCAGGATGCAGAAAAGCCCGGCGTGCAGCCTTCGCCCCGTGTAGCCCGCACCCAGAATGCCAAAATCGTTTTCAACGAACTGGGCATCCCTGCCAGCGGTATTCCGGATGGAGAATGGGTAACTACCCGCTCCAATGGACACCAGGTCAATTTTGCCGAATGGGCAACCGCAGAAGAAACCATTCCCAATGTAACAGGCATGAGCGCCCGCGATGCGATGGCTCTGCTGGAAAAAATGGGCTTTAAAGTAAGTGTACGCGGCTCAGGCAAGGTGCGGAGCCAGTCGCTTTCTCCGGGTCATAAATTTAGAAAAGGAGTTCCTATTACCTTGTTCCTCAGCTAATTACTCATAAAAGAATGTCTATGCGCATCTCCTCACTGGCCAAAGGTCTCTCGCTGGAATGGTTTCAGGGCAATCCTGAAACCGAAGTTTCCGGCGTGACGGCTGATTCGCGCCAGGCGGGTCCCGGAACTGTTTTTGTAGCAGTGCGGGGCGGGAGTGCTGACGGACATCTGTTTATAGATCAGGCCATTGCGCAGGGAGTGCAGGTGGTTGTGGCAGAGACGCTGCCTGCCATTTTGCAGGAAGGAGTTACCTACCTGCGCAGCCAGAACAGCCGCCGCGACTGGGCGCTGATGAGCGCCAATCAGTATGGCCGCCCTGCCGAAGAGCTGGTGCTCGCAGGCGTTACGGGTACCAATGGCAAAACGACCACAGCGACCCTGCTCTACAAGCTTTTTCAGGCGCTGGAGTACCGCTCCGGGCTGGTCTCGACCATCAACTACAAAATTGGCAGCGAAACCCTGCCTTCGACCCATACCACCCCCGATCCGGGAGCTTTGCAGAAGCTATTTGCTCAGATGCGCGACAGCGGATGCAGTCATTGCTTTATGGAAGTGAGCAGCCACGCCCTGGACCAGGAGCGGGTGGCAGGTATTCCCTTCCGGCTGGCGATGTTCACCAACATCAGCCATGACCACCTCGACTACCACGGCACGTTCAAAGCCTATATCGCTGCCAAGCAAAAGCTGTTCAACGATCTGGCCCCCCATGCGGTGGCCCTGACCAACCTCGACGACCGCAATGGCCGGATCATGGTGCAAAACACCCGCGCAAAGGTCAGAACCTACTCTCTCCAGCGGGCGGCTGACTACCGCGCCCGTGTGATCGAAAATACCTTCGAGGGCCTGAGACTCGATATCGAAGGAGAAGAAGTGTGGTTCCGTCTGCCGGGCAGCTTCAATGCCTATAACCTGCTGATGGTATATGCGGCGGCAGTGGAGCTGGGCGTGGACAAATACGAAGCCCTGCGCGTGCTCAGCAGCCTCGACGGGGCCGAAGGGCGCTTTCAGACCTTTTATTCCACAGACGGAAAAACAGCCATTGTGGACTATGCCCATACGCCCGATGCCCTCGACAATGTGCTTTCGACCATTCACGACATCAACCGAAGTGTGGGCGCACAGATCATTACGGTGGTTGGCTGCGGAGGCAACCGCGATCGTACCAAACGCCCGGAGATGGGTAAAATCGCAGCCACTTCTTCGGATATGGCCATTTTTACCTCCGATAACCCCCGCAATGAAGAACCCCAGGCCATTCTCGATGAGATGATGGCGGGTGTAGCACCTGAGCTGAAAAAGAAGGTACTGGTGATCGAAAATCGCCGCGAAGCCATCCGGACAGCGATCAGACTGGCACAGCCCGGCGCGATTGTGCTGGTCGCAGGCAAAGGCCACGAGACCTATCAGGAAATCAAAGGCGTGAAACACCCCTTCGATGACCGCGAAATTATTCAGGCAGAATTTGAGGAAATCAAGTCAAGAAACTGATATATGCTGTATTACCTGCTGGATTGGCTCGACACAATGTACAATGTTCCAGGATTCGGGGTGTTTAAATACATCACGTTTCGCGCCATTCTGTCTATCATCTTCTCTCTGATCATATCTCTGCTGATCGGACGGCGCATCATCGACATGCTCCGCCGCCGCCTGATCGGAGAAGTGGTGCGCGATGCCAAAGAAGGCCCTGACCACGGACACAAAAAAGGCACTCCTACCATGGGCGGGATTATCCTCCTGTCGGCGGTGGTTGTACCTACACTGCTCTGGGGCGATCTGGAAAACGGATATGTATGGCTGATTCTGGTGGGTACGGTCTGGATGGGCCTCATCGGCTTTATTGATGACTATATTAAGGTGTTCAAAAAAGATAAGCGTGGTCTGAAAGGGAAATTTAAGCTCGCCGGACAGATTCTGCTGGGCCTGATGGTAGGACTTGTGATGCTTTTTCACCCGGACTTCAGGGGCAGCCGCGCACACCTGACCCAACTGAACATCGTCAAGGCCGACCGCATCCTCCAGCAGGTGGGTTTCCGCACCGGAGATGAACTGATCAAAGTAAACGGGGAAACCTTCACCGAAATTTCGGGCAGCCTGTCCTACGACGATCTGGCCCTCTACCGCGTAAAACGCACCGAAAAAGACAGCAGCCAGCAGGAAATTACCTCCGAAGTGGAGATTCTGGTGCCACAGGAGCAGCGCAAAACGGTTGGCGGAGAGCTTTTTGGCCCCCGTGACCGCAGCTTTATTTACACCACAGACTTTCCCTTCTTTAAAAAATATGTCTTCGATTACTCCAAAGTGTGGTTTCTCGAAGGGGTAGTGGATGAATTTGTGCTCGGAAGGGTCATCTATCTGCTGATGGTCATCTTTATCGTAACGGCTGTTTCCAATGCGGTAAACCTCACCGATGGTATTGATGGTCTGGCAGCAGGAACCTCTGCTATCGTGGCAGCTGCGCTTGGCCTTTTCGCCTATGTTTCGGGTAACTATATTTTCTCCAACTACTTGCACATCAGCTATATACCCCTGTCTTCAGAACTGCTGATTTTTGTTGCTGCGCTGGTGGGAGGTTGCCTGGGCTTCCTGTGGTGGAATTCCTATCCGGCACAGGTGTTTATGGGCGATACAGGCAGCCTGGCCTTGGGAGGCGCTATCGGCATTCTGGCCCTGATGGTCAAAAAAGAACTGCTGATCCCGATTCTCTGTGCAGTGTTTTTTGCAGAGTCACTGTCGGTGATTCTCCAGGTACTGTACTTTAAGTTCCAGAAGGCGCGCAAAGGGGTAGAATATGCCCGTGAGCACCGCCTGTTTCGCATGTCCCCCCTGCACCATCACTATGAGAAGGGCGGTATGCATGAATCCAAAATTACGATACGCTTTTTTATTGTGGCGATGCTGATGGCCGCAGTAGCATTTGCAACCCTTAAACTGAGATAAGAGATGAACGTCGCGATACTGGGAGCAGGAGAAAGCGGTGCAGGTGCCGCCATTCTGGCCGCAAGGCTGGGAGGGCAGGTATGGCTGTCGGACTCCGGCAAGATCCAGGAGACCTATCGCGAGGCACTTTTGTCCCGGAATATCCCTTTTGAAGAGGGCGCTCATACGAAAGAGAAGTTCTTTGAAGCTGACATCATTGTCAAAAGTCCGGGCATTCCCGGTACAGCGCCACTGGTGCAGGAGTTGCGGGCAGCTGGCAAAGAAGTGATTTCGGAGATCGAGTTCGCTTCGCGCTACACCGATGTGCCGGTGCTGGCCATCACGGGCAGCAATGGCAAAACGACTACCACCTCGCTGGTATATCACCTGCTGCGCTCGGCGGGGGTGGATGCTGCGCTGGGTGGCAATATCGGCAACAGCTTTGCCTGGCTGGTGGCCGAGTCGCCGAAACCTGCATATTATGTGCTGGAAATCAGCAGTTTCCAGCTCGACGACATCCGGAGCTTCCGCCCGAAAATCGCGCTGCTGCTCAACATCACGCCCGACCACCTGGACCGCTACGCATACAGCATGGACCTCTATGCAGCTGCCAAGTTCCGGATTACAGAAAACCAGCAGGCCAGCGATGTATTTATCTATGGCCAGGACGATCCCGAAACGGCGGCCCGCATCGGCGCTTATGAGCTGAAGGCTGATCTGAAGCCTTTTGCCCTCAGCCGCAAAGAAGGCTCCGCCGCCTGGATGGAAGGACAGGACCTGATGACCCCCGCGGGTAAAGTGGCCGGTTTCGGCGATATGCAGCTCATTGGCCGCCACAACCAGCTCAATGCCCTGGCCGCCGTGCTGGCAGCGCAGGCCTGTGGAGTAGGGGAGGCCGACATCGAAGCAGGTCTGAAGAGCTTTCAGCCCATCGCTCACCGGCTTGAGCCTGTGGGCGAACTCGATGGCGTGCGCTACATCAATGACTCGAAGGCCACCAACGTTGACTCCGTCTTTTTTGCCCTCGAAGGCATGACCCGCCCGCTGGTTTGGCTTGCCGGTGGGGTGGATAAAGGAAATGACTACGGTCCCCTTCAGCCATTTGTGAAGGAAAAGGTGAAAAGCATCATTGTGCTCGGAGCCTACGCCGAAAAGTTTTACCGCGATTTTGATAAGCCCGTCGTGCAGGTTTCGACTATGCACGATGCCGTTACCGAAGCCCGGAAGCGGGCTGTTCCCGGCGATGTGGTGCTGCTGTCTCCTGCCTGTGCCAGTTTCGATCTGTTTCGGAACTACGAAGACAGGGGCGACCAGTTTCGCAGCGCTGTACAACAGATGATTCAACTTGAACAACGATAACCTAATAGATATCCATCGTGTTTGCCTGGTTGTTACATAAACTCAAAGGAGATAAGGTGATCTGGATCACAGTGATCCTGCTCAGCCTCATCTCTCTGCTTGCTGTGTACAGTTCGAGCAGTGCCCTGGCCTACCGTGTACACGGTGGCAATGCCGGTTTTTACCTGATGAAACACGGAGTCCTGCTGCTGATTGGCTTTGTGGTGATGTTTGCGGTGCACCTGCTCGACTATCGCGTATTTGCCCGCTTTACCAATGTGCTGCTCTTCATTACCATTGGTCTTTTGCTCTACACCATCGCCAATGGTAGCCAGATCAACGAAGCAGCCCGCTGGATCAAGGTATTCGGCCTCACGTTTGAGCCGTCTGACTTTGCCAAAATTACCCTCATGATCTATCTGGCCAAACTGCTCACCCAGCGCCAGGATGTGATCAAAGATTTTACCGACGGCTTTTTGCCCGCTCTGTTCTGGGTTATTGTACTCTGCGGACTGATCGCGCCCACGAACCTCAGTACGGCGATCCTGCTGTTTCTGGCCAGCCTGATGGTAATGTTTATCGCCGGGGTGGACCTTAAATTCCTGGGCGTGCTGGTGCTGGTCGCGATGATGGGACTGGTGATTCTGGTTAATACTGCCGAGCGTTCCTCTACCTGGAAAACCCGCTGGAATGACTACGTATTGCGCATCACCGACGACACCTATAAAGGAGAAGCGCAGACTGTGCAGGCGAATGTGGCGCTTTCTACCGGAGGCCTCATCGGCAAAGGCATGGGCAAAAGCAGCCAGCGCAACGTACTCCCCCTCGCACACGCCGACTACATCTTTGCCATTATCGTCGAAGAATACGGACTGGTCGGAGGGCTGGTCATCATCGCGATTTACCTCGTGATCCTGTTCCGGAGCGTCATGATCGCTACCGTAAGTAAAACCTTTGGGGCGCTCACGGCGGCGGGACTGGCCTTTATCCTGGTCTTGCAGGCCATGATGAACCTGGGGGTAACGGTAGGATTGCTGCCGATTACGGGCCTTACCCTGCCTCTGGTCAGTATGGGGGGTACCTCGATCGTGATGACGGGCCTCTCACTGGGGATTATCCTGAGTGTGAGCCGCGAAGCGCTGAATAAAAAGAGCGGAGCTCAGGAATTTGACCCGAAAAAACCCAACTTCTTCAACCGAAACAATCCTAATACCCCTAAAGCAAAGCCCGCAATGGCACGCGCATAAATCTATGAGCAGGAGAATCATCATATCGGGTGGCGGTACTGGCGGCCACATTTTCCCGGCGATCTCGATAGCCAATGAGATCTGCCGCCGGGAACCGGATGCCGATGTCCTGTTTGTCGGGGCCACAGGTGGAATGGAACTCACTGTCGTGCCGCGCTATCAATACAAGATAGAGGCGGTATGGATCAGCGGCATTCACCGCCAGCTTACGCTTCAGAACATTAGCCGAAACCTGCTCTTTCCGTTGAAATTGGTCGTGAGCCTGATACAGGCCCGGCGTATCGTATCGCGCTTTCGCCCGCAGGCGGTCGTGGGTGTGGGCGGATTTGCCTCCGGACCGCTGGGACGTGCCGCTGCCGGGAAGGGTATCCCGCTCTTTATCTGCGAGCAAAATGCCTTTCCTGGACTGGTAAACCGCTGGCTGGCTTCCCGCGCGACCCGCATTCTGCTCGGAAACCCCGATGCAGTGAAGTTCTTTGACGCTTCTAAATCCGTAGTAACGGGCAATCCGATCCGGAGTATGCAGTTGCCTTCCCGCGAAGAAGCGGTGGCAAAACTGGGACTCGATCCTTCGCGTCCGGTGCTGCTGAGCCTCGGAGGCAGCCTCGGCGCCCTGAAAATCAACCAGGCACTGCTGGCACCATTACCTGCCCTTACCGCATCTGGTGTGCAGCTGATCTGGCAGTGCGGCAAGCGCTATTACGAAACCCTTCGGCCACAAGTTCCTGAACATCAGGATATTAAACTCATGGCATTTATCGAGGATATGGCTGTGGCCTATGGCGCTGCCGACCTCGTGATCAGCCGGGCCGGAGGAAGCACCATCTCAGAACTGATCGCGCTTTCACTGCCTTCGATTCTGGTGCCTTCGCCCAATGTAGCTGAAGACCATCAGACCAAAAATGCCCGCTCGCTTACCGACCGTGGTGCCGCCCTGCTGGTAAGCGATGCCGAAGCAATTGAAAAACTGATCCCGGCTGCGCTCGATGTTCTGCGCAGCCCCGCAGCCCTCGACAAACTGAAAGACAACATTCTGGCTGTCGAAAAACATGACGCCGCCCGTGAAATTGTTGACGAAATATATAAACACCTGTGAACTCCGGAAATACACATAAAATCCACTTCCTCGGCATCGGCGGCATCGGAATGAGCGCCCTGGCCCGATACTGCCGCCTCATGGGGCGGGAGGTGTCCGGCTATGACCGCACCGCTTCTGTCGTGACGGATGCCCTTGAAAAAGAAGGAGTTAAGGTGTATTTTGAGGCAGATGTACGTCATCTGGAGGGGGCTGAAATGGTGGTTTATACCCCTGCGGTTCCGGCAGATCATGCAGAGCTGGTGCAGGCCCGCGCTTCTGGAGTGCCATTGCTCAAACGCTCGCAGGTGCTGGGCGCCATCGGCAAGTCCTACCAGACCCTGGCCGTAGCGGGCACCCACGGCAAAAGCACCACTTCTGCCATGCTTACGCACCTGCTGCGCGGCGCAGGAGTGGACGCGACGGCTTTTCTGGGCGCAATTTCCCGGAACCTGGAATCAAATTTTGTCTTTGGCCATTCACCTTATATGGTGGCTGAAGCCGATGAATATGACCGCTCTTTCCTGACCCTGCATCCCTGGATGGCCGTCATCAACTCGATGGACCCCGACCACCTGGAGATTTATGGGGATGAAGCAGGGATGAAAGCGGGTTTCCTGCAGTTTGCCTCCCAGTGCGAGCGCCTGCTGGTGCATGTATCTCTGGCAGAGGAATTTACGGGCAGGGAAGTAATGACTTTTGGGATAGAGCAGGGAGATTATCACGCATCACATCTTCGCTATGAAGGCCTGCGTACCCGTTTCGATTTTCAAGGTAAAGGCATCATAATCAAAGACATAGCCGTAAATATGCCCGGCGTACACAATGTGCTGAACATGAGTGCCGCTCTGGGAGTAGCCGTCGAGGCGGGCGCAGATGTGTCCTTGCTCAAGGCGGCTGCTGAATCATTTGCCGGACTTTACCGCCGCTTCGAGGTGCATTGCCACAGCGAGCGCCTGACCTATATAGATGACTATGCCCACCATCCGGCGGAGATTGCCGCTGCGATCGGTGCCGCGCGGGCTTTATTTCCGGAGCGGAAACTGGTAGTGGTATTTCAGCCGCACCTGTTTACCCGCACCCGCGACCTGTGCAGCGGATTTGCCGAAGAACTGGCCCAGGCCGATACCCTTCTGCTGATGGATATTTACCCTGCCCGCGAACTGCCCATCGAGGGCGTGAGCGCGCAGATGCTTCTCGACGCGATGCCTGCCGGGGATTTTTCCCTTGTGAGCAGAGCGGCCCTGACCGATGAAATTACCCTAAAACTCGATCGCCCTACGGTGCTGATGACCCTGGGTGCAGGAGATATTGACCGTGAAATTGAACGAATAAAGACATGTTTCTGCTGATTTCCACCCCTACTGCCCGGCCTGCACAGGCCCGGAGAAACCGCCCGCTCGAAGAAGTCGAAAGCGAGCAGCGGAAAAAACAGGCCCCTATTTCGCTGAAATTGGGCAAGGTAAAGATACAGCCCCGCAAATGGCTGGTCTTTGCAGGCGTTGCACTGGGTTTTGCCCTGCTGCTGGGGATTGCATATACGGTATTCTCCAACATGCCCGTGCGCGACATAGGCGTGAAGATCGAAGCCAATGACGACAACCATTTTCATACGGCGGAGAGCGTAAAGGCGATTCTGGATGGTGAAACCGGCCCCGGCGTAACAGGACGCCCCATGAAAACCGTATCGCTGAAAGCCGTCGAAGAGGCGCTGCTGGCCGAGCGCAGTGTGCTGAAAGCGGAAGCTTACAAGAGCGTGGGCGGAACCGTTCAGGTAGAGCTGGTCATGCGCAAACCGGTGGCCCGCCTGATCAACAACAGCGGCGCTTCGATTTACCTCGATGAAAAAGCGGTAAAGTTTGAACCCACTGAGCTGCATACGGCCAATGTGCCGCTGATCCGGGGGGATTTTGAAGAGGGCGCCGTGGATACCTTCGCCTGCAATACCATTTCGGCTGCGATCCCGGTGCTCAACTATGTGCGGAACCATGAGTTCTGGAATGCGCAGATTTCCGAAGTCGCCATAGACCAGGCGGGAGAGCTGACCCTCTATACCCAGATCGGGGATATGCCCATCTATTTTGGTCAGCCTGAGCGCATTGCAGAGAAATTCAGCAACCTGATGGACTTCTACAAGCAGGTGCTGCCGGAACTGGGGTGGAAGTATTACCGCAGTGTGAGTATCGAATATAAAGGGCAGGTCGTTGCCCGTAAAAGATAGCCCTTGTGTGCCAACCTTATTCTTGCTTTTCCATTGTTTATCCGAAGTAACTTTAACCAACAGCTAACAGTTTAGCTATGCCTTCCGAAAGAACCTATCCGAACGATCAGATTGTCGTGGGCCTCGATATCGGCACCACCAAGATCTGTGCAATCGTGGGCAAAAGAAACGAATTCGGGAAAATCAACATTCTCGGCATCGGCAAAGCCCACTCTGACGGCGTGAGCCGGGGCGTTGTTGTCAACATTGACAAGACCGTCCAGGCAATCCGCGAAGCGATTACCGAGGCTGAAAAGCACTCCGGTATTAAAATTGAGGTGGTGCATGTGGGCATCGCCGGCGAACATGTGCGCTCTATGCAGCACAAAGGGATCATTACCCTTAACAACATTGACTTTGAAATTACGCAGGACGATGTGAACCGCCTTCACGAAGACATGTTTAAAATCGCAACCCAGCCGGGAACCGAGATTATCCATGTGCTGCCCCAGGAGTACACCGTGGACAGCCAGACCGGGATCATTGATCCGGTGGGTATGTCGGGCGTGCGCCTCGAAGGCAATTTTCATATCGTGACAGGCCAGACCATGGCTGCCAACAACATATATAAATGTGTGGTGCGTGCCGGACTCGAAGTCGCTGAGCTGATCCTGGAGCCCCTGGCTTCAAGCGCTGCTGTGCTGACCGACGAGGAAAAAGAAGCAGGTGTCTGCCTCGTGGACATCGGTGGCGGTACCACAGATGTGGCTATTTTTGAAAGCAACATTATCCGCCATACAGCAGTGATTCCTTTCGGCGGAAACATTGTCACCGAAGACATTAAACATGGCTTTAAGGTGATGAAAAAACATGCCGAACTGCTGAAGATCCAATATGGCAGCGCACTGGCCGACGCTGTAACGGAAGACCTGATTATCAGCATCCCCGGACCGCGCGACCGCTCTGCCAAGGAGATCCACAAGAGCATGCTGGCCCGCGTGATCCAGTCCCGTATGGAAGAAATTCTGGAGTTTGTGCTGGCCGAAATCAAAAACTCCGGCTACGAAGACAAGCTCGTGGCAGGGATCGTGGTAACCGGCGGTGGTGCCCAGCTTCAGCACATGAAACAGTGTGTGGAGTTTGTGACCGGCGTGGATACCCGTATCGGCCTGCCCGGCGAGCACCTTGCCAGTGGTATGGTGGACGAAGTCAACTACCCGATGTACGCTACCGCTACCGGTCTGGTGATCATGGGACTGGAGTCTTCTGAATATACCCCTGCTGTGCGCAGTGCCGCTGCCGGCACCCGCAAAGAACCTACCGTGCAATACCAGCGCGGCCCCGGACACGGCAAAAGCAGTGGCCCCCGGATCAGTTTCATTGACAAAGTGAAAACCTGGTTTGAAAGTACCTTAACGAGCACTGGCGAATTCATTGAGTGAGACACAAGAGGTAAGGCACAAGACGCAAGACGCAAGACACAAGACTGGAAGGTCTGATTTCTCAAGACCCATATCTCAAGTCTGATGTCTAATGTCTCACATCTAATGTCTCATATCTATTGTCTTCTCCATTAACGATTTACTATTATGAAATTTGAATTTCCAAAACACCAAAGCTCGATCATCAAAGTATTGGGTGTGGGCGGCGGCGGCGGCAACGCTGTAAATAATATGTTCGAAAAAGGGATTGACGGTGTAGAATTTATCGTCTGCAACACCGACATCCAGGCACTGAAAAACTCTAAAGTGCCCAACCGTATCCGTCTGGGAGCCAACCAGACCGAAGGCCTCGGCGCCGGAGCAAATCCCGAAGTGGGTAAAAAATCGGCTATCGAGTCGCTCGAAGAGGTGCGCGGCCTGCTCCAGAACGGTACCAAGATGGTGTTTATCACCGCAGGTATGGGCGGTGGCACAGGCACAGGCG
>RDXT01000264.1 GCA_004292985.1 Bacteroidota bacterium | reverse complement strand
GCATTCACATGCAGGTCTGGTCCACGGAGCCGGGCGTACAGTTTTACGGAGGGAATTTTATGCAGGGGAAGGAAAACGGCAAAGGAGGCAAACCGCTGGGCTACCGCACGGCTTTTTGCTTAGAGCCGCAGCATTTTCCTGACAGTCCCAACCGCCCGGAATATCCTACGACGGTGCTGATGCCGGGCGATACCTTTCGCAGTGTGATATCGTATCGGTTTGGGCGGTGAACAGCGGCTGTAAAAAGTTTTCGCTGATGCAGCGCCTGCCATCTGTTTGCCGTCTAAGAAGAAAAACGACACGATGAAACCTTTGATACTCCTTTTTGCGTTGGTATGTGCGCCTTTTGCGGGCCGCGCATGCTCCTATTTTATCAGCCCCTTCTGTGAGGTGGTGGGCATGGATACGGCAGCCCCGGTGGTGCGGGCGGTGATTTCGGTCAAAAACAATGACCAGGCGCGGCTTCAGATATTGGAAGTGTGGCGCGGAAGTGTGGGCGCTGAAATTATCATGTGGGAACTGCCCAACTGGGATTGCAACGGCGCGCTGTTCGACTACTCGCTCGATCAACTGGGAGAAGAAGGCGATACCGTGTGGCTGGTCTTGCAGGAATACCGCACAGACTGGTACGATATCCCCGGCGCGACCGAAGACGATTTTGTGACGCGCGCCACGACCACCCAGCACTGGGTACTCAAAGAGGAAGACGGCACCATCAGCGGGTATTTTGACAACCTGCTTACCCCAAATTCGATGAGCTACAACAATTTCATCAGCCAGCTGGGTAATTGCGCAGACAACCTTTCCGCTTCTCCGCAGATGCCGAGCGCTCCGATTATCCAGTCGCGCCCCGACCAGAGTGCCATCTGGATTTTCCCGCAGGCCGAAGGCAATGTCGAGGCCTGGATCACAGATATGTCTGGCAGAAAGGTATCGCTGGCCAACGGTAGCGGCGAAAGTGTGCAGGTGAGCACTGCGGGGCTTCCTGCGGGTATATATGTGCTCTACGTGCGCCAAAACGCCTGGGAAGGTGTGAAGAAAGTGTATGTCCGGTAGATTCTAAGTATATCCTACGCATCTGCGGGGGCTGTCTGAAAAGGCAGCCCTTTTTTGTTTTCAGCCTGCCTGTGGCATTTGCGGTGAAAGATCGGACAGGATTAACGGGATTTACAGGATGGGGGGATATTTTGGATACCACAGCGCAAGCAGAGGTGAAATACCAGACAGGATTAACGGGATTAACAGGATGGGGGATATTTCGGAGCCGCAGCCGCTCTTCTTAGTGTTTCTCTGTGTTCTTAGTGCCTGCCAAAGGCATGCCCATGGCATCAGTGGTAAACCAAGACCCCCATAGACAAAATACATTCCTTTATCCCCTTCTCAAGGGCAATCTTCGATTGATGTTGCAGCGGCATCCGCTAAACGCCTAATTTGTAGGTGTTTATTTTGGAAAACATGCGAAAATCGCAAGGCCAGATTGCTCTCCATATCGCCATTTGGGGCACCCTTTTCTCATTTCCCCTCCTGTTTTCGGGAGGAGAACCGGAGGAAATGATGTCATTTATCCGGCGTACCTGGCCGCCACTGGTTCTTTCGCTGGGCATTTTCTATCTGAACTACTTCTACCTGATTGAAAAATTCCTGTTTACCCGCCGCTTTCTGCCCTTCGTCGCTATCAACCTCTCTTTGCTGATCTTTTATATCTACACCACCGACCTGATGTGGGAGTGGATGGTGTCAAACTTCCCCATGGATGGCAGGCGCTTTAAAAATAAGGGGGGCAATCTGGCGCTTTCGACCATGTATCGCTCCCTGTATTCGCTTTTTCTGAATGTGGGAGGGAGCATTGCCATAAAAGTAACAGGAACCTGGTTTCGTTCCGAAGACCAGCGCAAGTTTTTGGAAAATGAGCGCCTGAAATCCGAACTGAGCAACCTTCGCTATCAGCTACAGCCGCATTTTTTCTTTAATACCCTGAACAATATCTATTCTCTGGTAGATATATCTCCTGTACGTGCCAAAGATGCCCTGCATGGTCTCAGCAAACTGATGCGCTATCTTCTGTATGAGACCCCCGGCGAAACGGCTTCTTTTGCGCGGGAAATTGATTTTTTGCAAAGTTATATCCGCCTGATGCAGATGCGCTTACCTGAGCATGTGGAGTTGAGCTATGCGTTTCCGCAGGTGCCGGAAGGCATGCAACTCCCGCCGCTGCTGTTTGTATCGCTGGTCGAAAACGCATTTAAACATGGGGTTTCGGGCCGGCAACCTTCCCGCATCCGCTTCGATATGAAACTGGAAGGCCAAAAACTGCATTTCGTAACAGAAAACACCCTTTTACCCCGGAACCAGGAAGACCTCAGCGAGTCGGGCATCGGGCTGGAAAACCTGAAAAAGCGCCTCGAACTGCTGTATCCGGGCAGATACCGCTTTTTTGCCGGACCTACAGGCGAACTGTTCCGCTGCGAACTGGAAATCGAACTATGAGAAAAATTTCCACCCTGATCGTAGATGACGAGCCTCTCGCGCTCGAACTGCTGGAAAGGTATGTAACTCAGACCCCCTTTCTGGAGCTGACAGCCCGCTGCAGCCATGCCTTCGATGCCCTGGAGCAGATTCACAGCCAGCAGCCGGAGTTGATTTTTCTGGACATACAAATGCCGGAGCTGAACGGAATCGAGCTTTCGCGCAGCCTGAAAAATGGCCCCAAGGTTATTTTTACCACTGCATTTGCCCAGTACGCCCTCGATGGTTTTCGGGTAGAAGCCCTCGATTATCTGCTCAAGCCCATCAGCTACGAGGAGTTTCTGACTTCGGCCAACAAGGCCCTGCGCTGGTTTGAGATGCAGGATGCCGCCGAAAAACAACTCGATACCAGCGAATATATCTTCGTAAAATCAGAGTACCGCCTGCTGCGGGTGGATCTGCGCGACATTCTCTACATCGAAGGGCTGAAAGACTATCTCAAAATTTACCTCAGCACCTCTCCCAAGCCCGTGATGACCCTGATGAGCCTTAAAATGATGGACGAAAAACTCCCTTCCGGGCGATTTATGCGGGTCCATCGTTCCTTTATTGTCAATCTCGACCAGGTACAGACCATAGAGCGCAGCCAGATTGTCTTTGGCAATGTGCGCATTCCTGTGGCCGACAACTACAAAGAATCCTTTAACCGTTTTGTGTCCAGCCGTTTTTTAGAGTAACAGCATTATGAGAAACCTCTCCCTGAGTTTGTTAGCCCTGTTTTTGTTGCCCCTGGGCCTGTATGCGCAAAACACGCGCGTGGTGGGTGTGGCTGCCGATATACAGAGCCGCCAGCCCCTGGCCAAT
>RDXT01000263.1 GCA_004292985.1 Bacteroidota bacterium | reverse complement strand
AATACGGCTTTTTTCTGGGACTTTGGAGAGGGTGCCACCAGCACATTAGCGAACCCGGTGCATATTTTCCCACAAGGCGGCGACTATCGGGTTGCACTCCAGGTAAGCAGCGCCAGCGGATGCTCCGACGCAAGCGAAGATACGGTTTCGGTGAAATACACCCTTACTTCCATCAGCGCTGAAAACGCCGGGCAATGGAAAATTTACCCCAATCCGGCGCAAAACAGCCTTTTCCTGGAGCCAGGCAGGGGCGTATCCGGCCCTGTATTCATCAGCCTCTGGGACCTTCAGGGAAGGAAACTGTTTGACCGCACAGAGCTATCGGGCGCGCAGCCCATCGAAGTAGATCTGCGCGGACTGGCACCCGGCATCTATCTGCTGAGGTACTCGTCTGCGCAGGCTGAAGGCCAGTGTATGGTAAGCAAAAATCAGGCAGGCTGAAGGTACATCTGCTTGCGCAGTTCGCGGATGCTGTCATCGGCGAGGTACTCATCGAAGGTCATCAGCTTGTCAATCAGGCCATTAGGCGTAATCTCGATGATGCGGTTGGCGACCGTTTGCATAAACTGGTGGTCACTGGAGCGCAGCATCACGTGGCCTTCATAATCGCTGAGGCTGTTGTTGAAGGCCTGGATAGATTCGAGGTCGAGGTGGTTGGTCGGCTCGTCGAGGATGAGGAAGTTGGGCCCCTGCAGCATCATGCGGGCGATCATGCAGCGCATTTTCTCGCCTCCGGAAAGGACGCTGCATTTTTTAAGCGATTCTTCTCCCGAAAAGAGCATTTTGCCCAGAAATCCGCGAACGAAAGCCTCCTCTTTATTGGTCGAATACTGCTGAAGCCACTCGATCAGGTTGAGGTCGGACTGGAAAAACTCAGCATTGTCCTGGGGCAGATAGGCGGGCGTAATGGTTACACCCCATTTAACTTCTCCTTTATCCGCAGGCACGATCCCCAGCAGCGCGTCAAAAAAGCGGGAAACAGCCAGACCATTTTTAGAGATCAGGGCGATTTTCTCCCCTTTGAGGATGTCGAAAGTGATATTGCTAAACAGGGTTTTACCATCGAGGGAGGCAGAGAGCTTGTTTACCTCCAGCACCTGACGGCCTGCTTCGCGCTCCTGCTTGAAAATAATCGCAGGATATTTGCGGTTGGAGGGCTGAATGTCTTCAATATTCAGCTTTTCCAGCATCTTTTTACGGGCCGTAGCCTGGCGCGACTTGGAGGCATTGGCACTGAATCGTGCGATAAAGTCCTGAAGTTCAGCGCGTTTATCTTCTACTTTCTTGTTTTTGTCCGAGCGCTGGCGCAGGGCGAGCTGGCTGGCCTCGTACCAGAAAGAGTAGTTGCCGGTGTGGAGAGAGATTTTTCCAAAATCTATGTCCGCAACGTGGGTACACACGGAGTCGAGGAAGTGACGGTCGTGGGAAACGACCAGCACGAGGTTGCGGAATTCAGCCAGAAAATCTTCGAGCCAGGCGATGGTTTCGACGTCGAGGTCGTTGGTAGGTTCGTCTAAGAGCAGGATGTCGGGGTTACCGAAAATGGCCTGCGCAAGAAGTACACGCACCTTTTTGTTACCATCGAGGTTTTCCATCGGCTCGTGGTGGAACTCTTCGGGTACGCCCAGGTTGCTCAGAATCTCGGCCGCTTCACTTTCTGCATTCCAGCCGTTCATGTCTTCAAACTCCTGACCCAGTTCCCCTGCGCGGATACCGTCTTCATCGGAAAAGTCGGGTTTGAGGTAAATGGCATCAAGCTCCTGCTTTACCTGCCAGAGTTTACGGTTGCCCATAACCACCGTCTGGAGAACGGGTATATGGTCATACTCATAGTGGTTCTGCTTCAGCACCGACATCCGCAGCCCCGGAGCGATGGAAACTGTTCCGCTGTTGGGATCAATTTCGCCGGAGAGGATTTTGAGGAAGGTGGATTTGCCCGCACCATTGGCACCGATGATGCCATAACAGTTGCCAGGAGTGAATTTGATATTCACCTCTTCGAACAAGGCCCGCTTGCCATAGCGCAAGGTAACGTTGGAAACGACGATCATAAGGCTGAAAGTGGAGTCGCGATGGTATAAAGCGACCTTGCAAAATTAACCAAAATTTGGAGACATTCGAAAGCGCACTAAAAATATGCTAACTTGAAACTACATTCACTGCTTCTTTATGTGATCTGGTTATGAATAAGTACATCACGGAGTTTGTAGGCGTGTTTTTTCTGGTGCTCGTTACGGGCCTTGCCCTGGGTTCGGGCAGCGAACTGGCTCCCATTGCCATCGGCGCTACCCTGATGGTGATGGCCTATATGGGCAAGGATATTTCGGGGGCGCACTTTAATCCGGCGGTAACGCTGGCCTGGTATGTGCGGAGCAGAATTTCTCTTCGCGAAGGGGCCATCTATGTGGGAGTACAATTTCTTGCGGGACTGGTCGCCTCACTCATTGCAGGCCTGCTGGTTCAGAACCCGGAGTTTGTCTTTCAGATCAGGCCCTCTTCCGAAAGCCTTGTGGTGCAGTCGCTGCTGGTCGAGATTCTCTTCACCTTCGCGCTGGTGCTGGTTACGCTCCATGTGCAGGATGCCGAGGCACCCGCAAACGGATACTATGGCCTGGCGGTGGGCGCGGCCTATATGGCGCTCATTTTTGCGGGGCAGCCGATCTCCGGAGCGGCTTTTAATCCGGCCCTGGGCGTAGGTCCCGATCTGATCAACGGCGGATTTTCCTATGTCTGGATCTACCTCATCGGGCCGCTGGCAGGCGGGGCGCTGGCGGGATTTGTGTATCTGGTGCAGATGCCAAAAGAGGATGCATGAGAAGCATCACACATTCAGCCAATACGTAAGCTTAAACACTAATGCCTGGCTCTTTAATCCAAAGCCATCCGGATTGTGATTTGAGGTGTAAACGATAAACAGGTCGGAGGCAGGCTGGTAACGCCACTGCAGACGCACATTCAGGTTCACATTGTCCAACTGGTTATTGTACTGCACGAAGGTAGTCAGGAACAGGGTGTTGGTAAATGTCAGGTCGAGGCGCGGACTCACCAGCCAGAGTGTGGCATCTTTTAGCGGTTCGGGTAAACGGATGTCGTTGTAAGACACATCGAGGGCAAGGGCCGCGTAGGGCTGAAAGCGATATCCGACACTGCCGCGCAAATTGAGGCGCTGCCCGCCAAAGTACCCCCCATAGCGGCTGGAAAAACTGTAGGTGAGCAGGCGGCGCGGAGAGGAGGCGTACTCTGTACCCCAGGCATTCCAGCGGTAGTCGGTGTTGCGGGCCAGGGTATCGCCGCCGGTATTGGTGGGGTCAAAGGGCTTTTGCAGAAACACATAGTCGTG
>RDXT01000262.1 GCA_004292985.1 Bacteroidota bacterium | reverse complement strand
CCTGCGCTGTCGCGGGTGGCACAGACGAGGTCCACCGGATTAAAGTGCGTAGCGCTTTTGGCAATGGCCTGCTGGCCTTCGTCATGTTTGTCTATCTGGGCACTTTCGGCGATCTGAAGGGAAACCGTCGCATCGGGGTTAATGGCCCAGAAGGGTCCGCCGCCGGGCTCTCCTTCGTTGATCACCATACCGCATACGCGCATCGGACGGCTCAGCTTGGCTTTTACATAGGCCAGACGCTCCTCCATGCCGTTTTCCTCATATCCTGCAGGCGGCTCCACACAGAGTTCTTCCAGCAAAAAGCGCTCTGTCTCTGCCAGGAGGCTGTCGCTGGGGCTTTCTAACTGGATCAGGTAGTTGCGGGTGCGCTCCTGCATTTCGAGCAGAACCCCTGCGAGGGCTTTTTTCCAGCGAATGGTCTCCGCCTTGATGCGGTCAGGCACCACATTATCAATGTTTTTAATGAAAATGAGGTCTGCATCGAGGTCATTGAGGTTGTCGAGCAGCGCGCCGTGGCCCGCCGGACGGAAAAGCAGGCTGCCGTCTTCGTTGCGGAAGGGCTGGTTGTGTCCATCCACAGCGATGGTATCGGTCGAGGGCTTTTGCTCTGAAAAAGAAATATCTATCTGTACATTCAGGCGGGATTCGTACAGCGATTTTACTTCCTCTACCCTTTGCTGAAACTTCGAACGGTGCTCAGGTGAAACGGTAAAGTGCAGATATACGATACCACCCTCTTTGGCGCAGTAGCTGGCTCCCTCCACGATATGCTCTTCGAGGGGAGTCCGCGCACCGTCCTCATATGAGTGAAATTTCAGGAGGCCCTTGGGTAAATTGCCGTAATTTAAGCCTGCTTCGGTCAGCAAATGAGCCAAAACTACCGCCAATGCCTGTTTTTGAAGCAGTTCCTCCTGGCTTTCTCCTGTAAAAGTAGCTTTCAGGTCCTCATTAAAGGCAAAATCATTTATACGCTGAAAAAAGTTCCACGGAGACTGAAACCCCTGGTCTTTGGCGAAGGCAGCCTTATCTTCTTCTGTCCCTTTATAGCTGTTCATCAGCGCAAAAAGCGCCTGAAACATCCGGCTGGCAGCTCCCGAAGCAGGTACAAATTTCAATACCTTGAGTTTAGCAATCCGGGAAGCATATACCTCGGCATAGGTATCAGCATCGGCTTCGCTCAGCCTGCGGATGCCATCGCCCACAGTTGCGGCACGCACCACCTGCAAATACGGAAATCCTCTTTCAAAATTCCGGACTTGCTCCTCCACGACAGACAGGCTGCTGCCGCGTTTTTCGATCTGACTAAGGTCCTGGGGAGTAAACATATGAAGTAGTAGGGATGTATAATAGGGGAAAATGACTGTTTCGTTACAAGGTTTGTGCCAGTGCAGCCTGCCAGCGGGGATAGACTTCGCGGAGGATGTCGCCCAGTTCCTGCTCTGGCTCAATATGCTCAATACAACTCAATCCGGCAAAGGCTTGTTCGAAATGGCTGTACAATCCTGCACCAACTCCGGCAGCGCGTGCGGCTCCCTGTGCGCCATCGGTATTGTACAGCTCGATCGGAGCGCCGGTGAGTGAGGCCAGGCTGCGGGCAAAAATGGGGCTGAGAAACATGTTGGCCTTTCCCGCCCGGATCACCTGGGGCCTGATGCCCATGTGTGACATGATTTCCATGCCATAGTGGAAGGAAAAAACGATGCCCTCCTGCGCTGCGCGAAACAGGTGCCCGGCCCCGTGGCGGTTGAAGTCGAGTCCGGAAATGTGGCAGCCCGGATTCTGGTTGGCCAGCACACGCTCGGCGCCATTCCCAAACGGCAGTATATGCAGGCCTTCGGAACCGGGCGCAACAGCCCCTGCCAGATGGTTCATCTCATGGTAGCTCAGGTGCTGGCCCAGATAACGCTTCAGCCAGCTATTGAGAATGCCTGTGCCATTGATGCAGAGCAACACGCCGAGACGGGTTTCAGCTCCATGATTTACGTGGGCAAAGGTATTAACGCGCGACTGCGGATCGTAGGCCACAGTTTCGCTCACGCCATAGACCACTCCGGAAGTCCCGGCGGTGGCAGCAATTTCGCCGGGCTTCAGCACATTGAGCGAGAAGGCATTATTGGGCTGATCGCCAGCCCGGTAGCTCAGGGGGATACCCGCAGGAAGGCCCAGCTCAGCGGCGGCGGCAGCGCTCACACGACCCTGCTCGCCAAAGGTGGGTACCAGCGAGGGAATAAAATCCGCCGGAATCTGAAAGTAGCTGAGCAACTCCGATGAAAGGCGGTTTTCGGCAAAATCCCAGAAAATCCCCTCCGAAAGCCCCGAAACGGTGGTATGTATCTCTCCGCAGAGGCGAAAGGCGATATAATCGCCCGGCAGCATGCAATGGTGTATCTGCTCAAAAACATGCGGTTCGTTTTCGCGCACCCAGGCTAATTTCGCTGCGGTAAAATTGCCGGGTGAATTGAGCAGGTGCGATAGGCTCCAGGATTCGCCCAGGGCTTCAAAGGCGCGGGCGCCATAGGGCACAGCCCGGCTGTCGCACCAGATGATCGAAGGGCGGAGCGGATGCCCGTTTTTGTCTGTGCAGACAAGCCCGTGCATCTGATACGAAATGCCCACAGCCCCAATCTGCCGCAGATCGGCTCCGCTTTGGGAGAGCAGATGCAGCGCTTCTTTGAGGCAATGCCACCACGTATCCGGGTTCTGCTCGGCCCAGCCGGGTTGTGGCGCGTGAATTTCCAGCTCTGTGGGTGGGTACATGGCAGAGGCCACGCAGGTGCCGGCCGATGCTTCGACCAGAGCTACTTTCACCGAAGAACTCCCGATGTCAATTCCTAAAAGCAGCATTAGTCGTTCAGTTGGCAGGTCCAGAGGGTAATGGACTGTTCGGCATAGTTCACCACAAAAGGGAGATCAGATACCGTGACAGGGTCGGCCAGCACCCAGGTATTGTCAAAGCCCTTGAAAAAATACAGTTCGGCGCGGTCGCTCCACTGATCATAGTATTCCAGATAGTCCATGCACGCTTTCAGCACGCGGTCAAAGGTAAACCAGTTGTCGGAGTCGAAACGGTAAAACCAGAGCGCCAGCGCATAAGCTGCGGTATTGGCTACTGTATAGGTGTCCAGCGGGAGGTTTTCGAGCAGGCGGGGCGCCACACGCGACAGTTCCTGATTGTGGTATTTTTCATAACAAAGGGCAGCGACCCGCGCGGCGACGAGGCTGCGCAGCGCCTGGGGAGAGGCAGCCGTTTCGAGAAATGATTTTTCATCCTCAAATACAATGGAGTCGTAGCTCAGGATAAAATTGGACATAATAGCCGTTTCGAGAAATGATTTTTCATCCTCAAATACAATGGAGTCGTAGCTCAGGATAAAATTGGACATAATCACCCCCCGGTACATGCTTCTGCGAAAAGCTTCTGCTGCCGGATATCGGCTCGACTGAAGAAGGTCGTCCAGTTTATCTTCTCCAAGCCCCTGTATGTCAGATAGTTGGGAGAAGGAAGTAAAGCGCTGGCCCAGCAGGGTTTCGCGCAGATCCAGGATACGCTGGGCTACTACCTTACCGATTCCATAATCAGCACCCGGCGGCACTTCCTCGCCCTCTAATGTATATTCGGGAATGGAAAAAGCGTCGGCTTCTCTGAAACGATTCAGCAGAGAAAGGCCCCGGCGGATCACCCGTGGTGCGTATTTGGAT
>RDXT01000843.1 GCA_004292985.1 Bacteroidota bacterium | reverse complement strand
TCCGCCTGACTGGTTGGTAAAGAGCAGCTCCGCACCTTCGCAGGCAGGGCTTTCGGGCTGCGAAAAGTCTGCGGTAGGACTTCCGGGGCCTTTTTCTGTTACCTGGATGTTGTCCAGAAAGAGGTTGTTGCCATAATCGTTGTCGGCTTCAAAGCGCAGCGCGATCACACTTCCTGCAAATGCGCTCAGGTCTATGCTGTCGCGCCGCCAGTCTCCGGCAACAGCGGGAAACCACTCTTCGGTCTCATCTGCTACGGTTGCCAGCGATACGCCTCCTTTTTCATATACTTTGTTGCCAAAGGTACTGCCGCAGTCTGCTGCCAAAAACACCCGGAGGCTGTCGGAATAGGCAGCATTATAGCGGGCATAGGCAACATCAAAATACAGCACAGGCTTGCTGATGCCTTCAAGGTTCAGGGTAAAGGTTCCCAGCACGTCGCGGGCATCTTCTGCATCATAGTTGTAATAGTTCATGTGCGCTGCGAGGGTGGAAACACCGTTGCTACCGGTAACAATGGCAGGCTCCCAGGTGAAACCCTGATCGGGATTCAGGAGCCTCCAGCTGGCAGGCGGGAAGGCAGACTGAAAGTCCTCTACCAGATCGAGCGGCTCGCCATTGTCCACCTCGATGTAGGCAGTTTTGATGATCTGGTCGTTGCCATTGGCATTGGTAGCGCTGAGGCTCACCGTGTAAAGACCCTCATAGGGGAACAATATCTGCGGCTCGGCACTCTGGACACTGGAGCCAGGCGCGAAGATCGCAAGGGCAGGCGAGACCTCCCATTGATAGCCCGTGGGCGAATTGAGGGTAAAGTTGTGGAAATCCACCACTTCATTTTCACATACTACCAGACGCTCAGAGACAAAGTCTGCTACGGGTCCCTCTGCCTTGTCATACACAGCCACATGGTCAATGGCTATGTCGCCAAGTGGACCGGTGCCCGTTCTGCCCCGGAACCGGAGCGACACGGTTTGTCCGCTAAAGGATGCCAGGCTCACGGTCGCAGTTTTCCAGTCGCTGCCCTGGCTTCCGGTAAAGACGCCTCCGTAATTCTGAAGCCAGAAACCATTGATATTGAGGTCCACACGAAGCTCGCCGATGTTGCTGCCCGCCATGTGATAAGAGAAGCGCAACTCAGGTGACTGCGATCCGCTCAGGTCAATACAAGGGCTGACCAGCCATGCCTCACTATTGATGCAGTTGCTGGCTTCGAGGTAGAGGTATTTGCCCTGCTCCGTACCGGGCTTCTGGTCCTGGTCGGGTCCGGTGCCAGGCGTCGGGGTCGGACCGCTATAGGTGCGCCAGTCTATGGCATCATCAATACCGTTGGGCAAATTGATCCACTCCGGCAGAGGACAAACGACCGCACCACAGCTATCAGCGCCACTGCACAAGGCAAAACTCTCAAAATCCTCCACATAAGGCAGCGATTTGACCACGCTGGGATATACCACAATCGCTGAGTTGGCAGTATCATTGAGGCTCACCGTATCTCCCGGATAGCCCACCCAAACCTTAACCGGATACGAACCCGGACCCTGTGGCAAGGAGATGTTGGATGAAAATGTAAAAACGGTAGGTACGCCGGGCGCAAGGGTTCCGGTATAGTTCTGGCTGATGGCAGGACTTCCCTGCACCTCGAAAAAGACAGGAATATTTGACAGGGCAAGCGCAGACTCGTTTTTGAGCTTTACTGTAACCTGTGCACTGTTGTTGCGGCAATCCTGGAAAGGCACAGCCCCGCTGACACCTGCACTTACGATGCCCATATCATTGGGAATGGGGCAGTTGAGGCGTGTTGTTCCCCGCTGGATCGCGAGGGTTCTGCGACCCCGGAGACCATTGTTGCCCGCTGCCCGGACGGCAAACCAGTAACTTACCCCCAGGTCGGTGCCTTCGATCACATATTCAGGGTTGAGACCTGCGGGCACAGTGCCCACCGAGTCCATGTATTTGTCGCCCAGCATAAATATATCGTAGCGGCCTGCTCCCGGCACAGCGTCCCACGAAATGCGGGTGCTGGTCGGACATACCTGCTCTACAACCAGGCCCGCAGGCACGCCGATGATCGAAAAGTTGGCGAAACTCTCTCCCGATACAGCCCCGCGCGTGATACGCACCCGCGCCTGAGCGCTCACATTGTTAGGCACAGCCCAGTCATACTGGCGGATATTCGGGCCTACGCTTGCGAGCGGAAGCCAGGTGCTGCCTCCATTAACGGTGTATTCGAGGGTAAATCCACCCAGGCTTATGTCCTGATAGGCATCCCAGCGCAGGCGCTCTGTGGTGCCCGGAGCAAACCCTTCACCCCCGGCGGGATAGGTTACATCAATTTCATTTTTTACAAACTCATACACCACATAGTACTTCTGCGGACCCTGGGGAATGGCAGCGCCGTTGATTTTCACCTGATAGGTTCCGGCAGCGGGGCTTGTCACAACCACCTGCTCCACATTGTTGAGGTCATCCACCCCTGTTCCGGCGGGAGCATTGAGGGTGGTGGCATTGGGAGCCGGATTGAGCAGCCAGGGCAGGAGGGTACTTCCTGCGGGCACATCCAGGCTCAGGTTCAGGTCATTGACGAGGGCTTTTGCACTGAGGGGAGAGCCTTGCGGGTCCATCCAGTAGAGCATCACGCGAAGTTCGCTGACACCCGCCGGAACAGTGATGGCATGCGTTTTAAAGTCGCCATCGGAGACCGCAGAGGTGAGCCACTGGCCCTGCTCCAGCAGTTTCACTGCCCGGAACGCATTAATACGACCCCATCCATAGCGAAAATCAGGCCCCACATTGCCCAGATCGTCGGCGGTATTCATCATAACTGCCTTAATGAGGGAGCCTTCGGGGGTCTGGCCGCCGTTCAGCGCACGAAATGCCTGGTACAACTGTGCCGAAATACCTGCAATGCCGGGAGCAGCACCTGAAGTACCTCCAAAAGCGGAGTATGCATTGTCCGGGCTGTTGGAAATCTGGTTCTGTCCATTGGCGGTAATGTCGGGCTTAATGCGGCCATCACTCGCAGGTCCCCGGCTCGAACTGGTTTCCAGCACATCATCGGCATAGACATTGGCCGTAGCGATCACATTTTTGCCCATTTTATGCCCGCCGGTAATATTACCCCACTGGTTCCCCGCGCCATACCCGCAGTTGCTGCCATTGGAGTTGCCCGCCGAAAAGACGTGCAGCAAGGTAGGATACAGATAGGACTGCTGGTCAACGGTCTGCGCAATGGTGGTATAACCGACATTGCAGCCATTGCTGTATGAGGAGTTGGTGATCAGCACGCCTTTCTGGGTATGCAAATAGAGGGTACTGTCTAAAAAATCGGCCTGATAATTAATCACATGGATAAATGAGCCCGGTGCCATACCCTGATTGGAGGGGTTCAGGTTGCCTGCGGCACCGAGAATACCTGCCACACCGTCGCCGTGGGTGCCCGCAGTGATGGAGGCATAGGTCTGGTCCAGGCGGTTTTGAAAGTCAATGTGCGGGCCCACATGGCCATCGTCGCGCACCAGCGTGCTCACGCCTGTGCCATCATAATGACGGCCTCCGCTGTAGAGCGAATTGAGCATATTGGTACGGTGGAGGCTTTTGCCACGGGTATCTTCGGGCGTGCCCGGATCGGGAGCTGCCTCTACCCACTGCACCTGCGGGATCGCAGCCAGGGTATAAAGGTCGCCGGGCAATATGCGCAGAATCAACTGGCGCACATACCCATCCATATCAATCACCTGCATGTTGGACCGGTTCAGCCTTCCGCTGAGGGTAGCCATGTCGCTGTGGGGCAATGCCCGCACCAGCACCTCGATACGGTCTCCTTCGAGAATCCAGTCCGGAAAACGGGCCTCGGCCAGGGCAAGCTGTATGCGCATACCCGGCTCAAAAGCGGCTACGGACCGCACGCCCTGATCGGCCAGGAGCTGAAAATCCATCGAGGCAGGAATGCCTGCCAGCCAGGTCTTCTGCGGGATATATTCGAGAAATTCTACACCAGCTCTTTTCAGGATAGCCTGCTGGCTTTCACCGGGAATCTGGTAAAACTGGATCAGACGAAAAAAACGTCCGGCCTCCCGCTCCTCCGCGCTCAGGGCGGGAGACTGAACAAAAGACCGGATGTTTTCCGGAAGGCTGGTCTGCCCCGACTGCAAAAGCAGCGCATAAGGGTCTTTGGAAAATTGCGCATACACACCAGGCAGTGGCAGCAGCAACAGAAGTATCAATCGCAGGGTAAGTCTTCGCATTGACCTGTGGGTTAAGGAAAATAAAGTCGGAATTTACTTAATAGGAATGAAAAGCCTGTTTTTTTCCGCATAAAAAAATCCCGTCTGTCCGGAGACAAACGGGATATATGACAGAACTCCGAAGGGAGAATTACATGCCCAGTGCGCTGGCTACCGCCTGCTCGAGTGCAGGACCGCGGAGGTTCATTCCGATAATCTTACCCTGCTTGTCGAGCAGCACAGAAAAAGGAATGGCGCTCACGCCATAGGTCTGCGCAGGAGCGCTTTGCCAGAACTTGAGGTCAGAAACGTGGTTCCAGGCGAGGCCATCTTCTTTGATCGCCTGTACCCAGGCATCCTTGGTTCTGTCGAGGCTCACGCCCAGGACATCAAAACCATTGCCTTTATATTTTTGATACACATTCACCACATTGGGGTTTTCCATGCGGCAGGGGCGGCACCAGGCTGCCCAGAAGTCCACGAGGATCACTTTCCCGCGCAGGCTGCTCAGCGCCAGCTCTTTCCCTTCAGGTGTAGGCAGTTTGAAATCAGGAGCGACCTGACCGATCTGCACTTTCACACCGGGAGGGGTCTGGCTCTGACCCTGTGGCTGGCCTTGCTGGCCCTGCATCTGCTTCATTTGCTCCTCGATCTGCTTTTTCTGGAGCTGAGCCTGAAGTTCAGCGATCAGTTGCTGCTGATCTTCTTTGGTCAGCGTCAGAGATTCATTGTTCAGCGTGGCTTCTAAGGCTGAATACAGGGCCTCAGGGCTGATGCTGATATCCTGTTGTTTCAGGCTTTTGCCAAGGTCGCGGCCCAGCGCATACGAAATGCTGTCCATGCGCGTCTCCAGCTTGGTTTCTCCGATTTTACCCGTGTTTTTGCACGCGGCAAAAGTCAGTATCACGGCGGAGAGCAGAATGAGGGTTTTTTTCATTAGATATGAATTGAGTGCGCAAGTTACAGGAAAGTCGCCGAATGGACAACCCCTCAGTTGCGCTGTCTTTCAAGCTTTTTCAGAAGGTCGGGCATCTGCCGCATTGCTGCATCGTACCCTGCCTGGTAAATCTGGTCTGCTTTGCTGATTTCAAAAAGTCCATACACCTGCGCGCCCGGCTCGATCACAAAATCGCATTGCTTGAGCCGCTCCTCTACATTGGCCCACAATACCAGATCAAAAGCCCGGTATCCGGCATCGAGCAGCTTTTCGGGAGGCGAAACCGGAAACACCGGCGTCACATTTACCCCCAGCACAAACTCACAGCGCCCTTTGAGTGCCTCCACCGGAAGATTATTCAGCACGCCTCCATCCACATACATATCTTCTCCCATTTTGCGGGCTTTAAATAAAACAGGAATGGAAGATGATGCGGCAATTACCTCAAACAGCGGCCCTTCATGCAAAATTTCCAGGCGGCCCCGCGTAAAATTGGTCACCGAAACAAACAGCGGAATCTCCAGCGCGGCAAAATCGTCGGCTGCGATATGCTGCTTCAAAACCTCCATGATATAGCCGTTGTCGCTGATGCCCGAAGCCGGAACCGAAAGCCGGAACAGTTTGAGCAGCGAAGAGTCCTTAAATATTTTCAATATCTCGGCAGGCCGTTTACCCGCCGCATACAAACAGGCCACAATCGCACCCGCACTGGCTCCGGAGAGAACGGAGGGGTAAATGCCGTTTTCTTCCAGGGCCTGCAATACACCGGTGTGGGCGATTCCCCGCGCACCTCCGCCCGAAAGACATATCCCCAGCGAAGGCCCCTGGTAACTGTGTCGCAGGATTTTATATTTTTGGCTTTCCATTTCCGCTACGCTTAGATTTTGTCTGATATGCGCATCATATTCATGGGAACACCCGAATTTGCCGTCCCTTCACTCGATATATTGGTACGGGCAGGACACGAGGTGGTTGCAGTTGTTACAGCGCCTGACCAGCCTTCGGGCAGGGGCCTTCAGCTACGGCCTTCAGCTGTCAAAGTTTATGCGGAAGCACAGGGCTTGCAGGTATTGCAGCCTGAAAAACTGCGCAACCCCGCCTTTGTCGCCCGTCTCCGCGAGCTACAGGCCGACCTCGCCGTGGTGGTGGCCTTTCGCATGCTGCCCGAAGCCGTGTGGAGCCTGCCCCGCCTGGGCACCTTCAACCTCCACGCCTCTCTGCTGCCTGATTACCGGGGTGCAGCGCCCATCAACCGGGCCATTATGAATGGGGAAACCCGCAGCGGCGCCACGACCTTTCTCATTGATAAAGAGATAGATACGGGAAATATTCTGCTGCAGCAAAGCATCGACATTCCGCCACACTGGAACGCAGGCGACCTCCACGACGCCCTCATGGACATGGGCGCCACACTCGTGCGCGACACCGTCGAAGCCCTCGGCAAAGGCAACCTGAAAGCCCATCCCCAGGACCCTGCCGCCGCACAGCACCCCGCCCCTAAAATCTTCAAGGAAGACTGCCAGCTCGACTGGACACAGCCCGCACTTCAGGTACACAACCAGGTGCGCGGACTTTCGCCCTATCCGGCAGCCTGGACCCTGCTGGAAGGGAAAATATTAAAAATATTCCGCTCACAAATCATTGAAAAAGAGGCAAATACACCCGGAGCTGCCCTCGCCACCCCCGATCACCGCCTGCTCATTTGCTGCTCAGATGCCTGGCTGGAAATCCTGGAACTTCAGGCCGAAGGGAAAAAACGCATGCCCGCCGCCGATTTTCTCAGAGGGTATAAAGGTGGACTGAAAATCGGGTAAATGCCGCCCCGCTGAGTTGCTCAGGAATGTTTGCGCTTTGCCGCTAAAGGGGTACCTTTGTCTCATCTCTTCTGTCTCGTGTCTTGTGTCTTACATCTCGTGTCTTCCGTCTAACGACTCCCTCTCTTGAAAAGCTTCCGCAGCCGAAATTACCCCCGTAGCTCCAACGCCCTGCTCGTGGGGCAGGAGTTTGCCATGCAATACTATGCCGCCCTGACCCTGATCATCATGCTCGGACTGATGGTGCGCGTCGTTTCCGGCGGGGTGGACTACCAGTTGTTGCTCTGGGCACTTGGGGCCGAAGTGCTGGCGGTGCTGCTCGGCAATGCGCTCTCAAATGCAAAAATGCGGCGCACGCTGGCAGAGATTTTTTTTGTTAAAGAGCACTTTTCGCTGATCTCGGTATATGACATTCTGCACAAAAAAGAGAGCCATGTGTTTCCGCTGGCCTATGCCAGTGCCCGCCGCTCGGCAGATGGAAAAACCCTGAGCCTGCATTACCACGACCAGATTTTGACGCTGAATGAAGCCGACTGGGGAGAAGATTTCGAGGAAGTATGTAGCTGGCTTTTTTCGCTGGGAATGAAAGAAGAGTCCTGATTATCAGTAACTTACTATTGTATTTCGATCCGCTGGGCCACCGTCCGCTCGGCAGTGCGCAGGATCGCGAGATAAGCTCCCGGCGAGACTCCCTGTAAAGGAATTTCACTCGTAGTCCGGCCCGGCGCAACAAATCCGGCTTTTCGCCGGACAATTTCCCCCGCAGCATTTTTCAATACAAAAGCGAGGGTGGTTTTTTCAGCTACATAAAAGGCAATTTCCAGATTTTCTCCCGCCGCAATGCTCGTATTCATAAAGCGGATATCGGTCCGGAATACCCGCGCCGAGTCGCTGAGCAAGCTGGCCGCAAGCTGGCTGCGCATCGTGATCCGGTAGCGCACAGGCCCCGCAGGCGGATAAGGATCCGCGCAGGAGTATCGCCCCGGAAAATGGGCCGTGTCGGCCAGGGGCCGGAGATAGCTAAGCGCCTGAAAACCTCCGTTTTCATCTGCCCGCTCCAGCATGTACTCCGCATCGGGCGGCTCGTGAGCTACCTCCCAATGCAAAAGCAAGGTATCGCCCGACCACAGCGTTTTGAGGCCCAGCAGGCGGGGCGGGATCAGCTCCACGCTGTCCGGCGGCGGCTTTGCAGCGACCGGCGGCAAAGAATCTCCCGCGCAAGGTCCCGTCGTAAAGCGAATTTTATAGGGCATAAATCCTGCCCCCCGGTCGTCGGACACATTCGAACTCAGCTCGAAAATGTAACTGGTATAGGGCTTAAGCGACTCCATCGGCGTGAGGGTCAGGTACTTCATCGCTGACTGGTATTCGAGCCGGGAAGGCACCGCCCGACCCCCCGCCTCCGGATATACCCGCACCGTGAGTGCGTTGATCGTAGCCGGGTCAGGCTGGCGGCCATCCTGCGGAAAGTGCAGCTGCACGGAGATAAAGGTGTTGCAGGGCAGATTGACCGAGTGGTCATGCGGAAAGGAACCTACCGCATAGGGGTGCTGCGCAGACACGCAGAGGCAGGCCAGCAGCAGGCAGGCAGCAAACAGCATCGGTCCCCGTAAGCTCGGCATACAGACTGAAATTATGCCTGAAATTACGACAATTTACCCAAACCTAACAGGCCCGAATCCGTATAATTAAGAGCATGACGCTATGGAAAAAGCTACTTAAATCTTCTGCGCGCGATCAGAACTATGGGGGAGACCTCAGTCTGAAAGAAAGCCTTCGCGCCCTCCGCCACATTCCGCCTTTTCTGCGCATCATCTGGAATACCAATCCCTGGATGGTCGCTGCCAACATGGTGCTTCGCATCGCTACCGCAGGCATCCCGGTAACGACTCTGTGGATCGGTAAATTAGTAATTGATGAAGTAATCGGCCTTACGGCAAGCCACAGCCAGGACACCAGCCACCTGTTTTTCCTGCTGGGAGCTGGGCTGGCACTCGAACTCCTTTCTTCGCTCCTTATTCGTATCATTTCGCTGCTCGATGCCCTTGTCGGCGACCAGATGAGCATCCGTTCTTCGGTACAACTGATCGAGCATGCAGCCCGGCTGGACCTTCAGCAATTTGAGTTGCCTGCTTTTTACGACAAACTGGAGCGCGCCCGCCAGCAAACCACGGGCCGCACCATCCTGATGTCTTCGCTGCTTTCGCAGGCCCAAAGCCTGATTTCGGTCTGTTTTCTCATCGGCGGACTCGTTCTTTTTAATCCCTGGCTGATTTTACTGCTTGTCGTAGCTGTGCTGCCGACCTTTATCAGCGAGCTGCATTTTAACCGCTACAGCTATTCCCTGGCCCGGAGCTGGACCCCGGAGCGCCGCGAACTCGACTATCTCCGCCATGTGGGTGCGGCAGACCATACAGCCAAGGAAGTGAAAATATTTGGCCTGGCTTCCTTTGTAAAAGAGCGATTTGTAACGCTTTCGCAGAAATATTTCATCGCCAACCGGAAATTAGCCATTCAAAGAGCAGGTTGGGGCTTTCTGTTTAATGGCCTCGGCGAAGTGGGTTATTACATTGCCTATCTGCTGATGGTACTGCAAACCATCGCCGGAGGCATCAGCATCGGCGATCTGACTTTCCTCAGTGGTTCGTTTATCCGCTTGCGGGGACAGTTACAGGGGATTTTGTCCAGTTTTTCCTCCATTGCCCAGAATGCCCTCTACCTCCAGGACTTTTTTGAATTCTTTGACATAAAACCCACAATCATCTCGCCCGAAAAGCCGATTCCGTTTCCGCAGCCGATCAAAGAAGGATTTGTATTTGAAAATGTGAGCTTTACCTATCCGGGTAAAAATGCCTATGCGGTCCGGAATCTGTCATTTACACTCCATGCAGGCGAAAAACTGGCACTGGTAGGCGAAAATGGCGCAGGGAAAACCACCCTTGTAAAGCTGATTTCCCGGCTCTACGATCCCAGCGAAGGTCGCATTTTGCTCGATGGCCATGACCTGCGTGAATACGATCCGGCAGAACTGCGCAAAGCCACAGGCGTTATCTTTCAGGATTTTGTGAAATTCCAGTTTACCGCAGGCGAAAATATAGCCGTAGGCGACATCGCCGCCCGCCAGGAACACGGACGAATCGCCGAAGCCGCACGCCTTAGTCTCGCAGACAGCGTGATCGAGTCCCTGCCCGGAAAATATGAGCAGATGCTCGGCAACCGCTTTGAAGGCGGCTCCGAACTCTCGGGCGGGCAATGGCAGAAAGTAGCACTTGGCCGCGCCTATATGCGCGATGCCCAGCTTGTGATTCTCGACGAGCCTACCGCTGCCCTCGACGCAAGGGCTGAGTATGAAGTATTTGAGCGCTTTGCCGGACTGACTGAGGGCAAAATGGCCGTCATTATCTCGCACAGGTTCTCGACCGTGCGCATGGCCGACCGGATTCTGGTCCTGAAAAACGGCGAGGCCGTCGAAATCGGAAGTCACGAAGAACTATTGGCCGCAAACGGCTTGTATGCAGAGCTCTTTCTTTTACAGGCACAGGGATACGTATAAAATCCCTTTCATATCTTATTGTATATCATAACCACGCAACCTTACATCTTACCATGGAAGATTCTACCTTGCTTTTATTTTTGATCATTGGCTACCTCACCATCAGAGGTTTTTTCGGCATGATGGCTCCCATTGAAGAACCCGAAAAGAAAAAAGAGGCCAAATGCAAAGAATGCGGCGTGACGATCCCCGCTGATGAGGAACTCTGCCAGTATTGCGAGATCATCGAAGTCCGCAAGAGCAAACGCGACAAAAAGCTCAAGGAAAAAGAGAAAGAAGCCGTAAAGCTGTTCTGAACGGGCAAATTGCACTGCCAATACGTACATTTTTTCGCTTGAATTATCTTAATTTTGCAGTAAATTTGAGCTGCTGAATGTAAAAACCAGTGCCTTTCCTTGTAAGATTTATCTGATAAAAGGCGGCGGGGAAACCAAAAGCAGCGATATTTTTGTAAAACTGCCTGCGTAGCTCTTTTGCGATCGTGTAAGAAATGAAGCGGAAGGGCACCAGCGCAGGAAGTAAGATATTCAGGCCCATGTGTAAAACGAGCTTTTCCCGGATTCTGTTTTTCACGGCTGCCCTTGGATGCCACCTGCTGCTGCGGGGAGGTAATACTTGTGCAACCGCAACTGTGCTCACGGTATCTCCGGCTGCGGCCGCCTATACCTGCACCACGCCTTCAGCGTTTACCTTTGCTGCCACACCCTGCACCAATTCGGCGGGACTTCCCGGCGGCTGTGCGGCAGGTTGTACACGCGAGATGTGGTTTCGCTACGATCCGGCAGATGCCAGTTTCCCTACCCAGCAACATAGCCTTCGGATAGAGCTTTCGCTGGATTTTACGGCGGCAGCAACTTCGGTGGTAAAATATTATGTGCTGTATTCCGAGGCCAAAGACAATGGTTTCGGCAATCCCTGCACCTGGGTTAATACATTCACCCCCGACTTTATCCCCTGGACATCGGGCTGCCTCACCGTAACCACAGGTACCGTTGGCCAGCAGACGATTCTGGTCGAAGGCCTCGACGGCAGCGGCACCTTCTTCCTGAAACTGGAGCGCGCCACAGGCAACGGCGGTACGGTGACCGTCTGCACCAAACAACTCAACGCCCCTGCGAACCCGCCTGCCAATGACCGCTGTGCCAATGCGACCGCCCTCACCTCAGGAGCCGGCATAGACCCGCTCGCCGCTGCCGGAGGCACGGCCTCCTGGGCCGCTGCCCTCGTGGGAAGCAACAAAAACGCCACCAAGCAGCGCCGCACCGACGAGTGCCCTGCCCTCACTCCCACCGAAGACCACTTCGCC
>RDXT01000842.1 GCA_004292985.1 Bacteroidota bacterium | reverse complement strand
TCCTGCCTGTTTTACTACTTTATCGTACTCAGGCTCTCCGGAAACTGGATAGGAGTGGGCATCGGGCATCTGCTGATCGCCTTTCCCTATGCGATGATTCTCTTCGGGTCTTACTGGAATGAAAGCCACCGGGCGATGGAGCAACTGGTTTATACGCTGGGAGGCAGCCCCCGGCAGGCTTTCTGGAAGGCGCTGGTTCCGGCATCAGGGGGTATCCTGACGCTGTGTTTTTTCCAGACCTTCCTCATTTCGTGGTTCGAATATGGTCTCACAACACTGCTGGGCGTAGGCAAAGTGCAAACGCTGACCGTGAGCGTGTATCAGTACGTCGGAGAGGCCAACCTCTATCTGGCCGCCGTGAGTTGTGTCTGGATTTTTCTGCCTCCTGTACTGATGCTCTGGATTAACAGAAGAGCGCTGATCAGGAAAGGGGCTGCTTCTCTTTAGCGGGCACTTTGCAGGTGCTCATCCCAAAAACAGCATATATGGGGCAAAAGCTCACTGCGCTTGTGGCGACAAAAATTACGGCTGCAACGCCCAGCACAATGGCCAGAACGCCTTTTACTACGCCAGTGACAATCAGTACAGCAGCGACTACGGCTACCAGTGTACGGATGATGCGGTCGTTGTTACCCATGTTCTTGTTCATACAATGTGTAAATTTAAGGGTTAGATTAATGTTACGACACAAATATCTGTAATGCATTTCCCCCGCACAGTAACTAAAGTCACACGGGGCTATGCTTTTTCACAGCCCACCCGTGAGCCATTGTTTAAATCGGGCAGAGCGCTCGGAACTCACCATCGTGTCAAGTTTCGCGGGCGGGGCCAGATCTACCTGTATGCGCGATTTAGGAAAACTCAGCATTCCCGATATGGCATCTATGTGAATGAACACCTGACGATTCAGCCTGAAAAACTGCGCAGGATCGAGCAGCTCTTCCAACTGGTCGAGGTTATAGTCAATGGGATAGGTTTTGCCGTCCCGCGTGCGCATGAGGGTTACGCGCGACTCGATATAGAAATAAGCCGCTTCGGAGGCCTCCAATGCGCGGATTTTGCCGCCATAGCGGATGACAAAACGTCGCAGGTACTGTGGCTTATTGCCCTGAAGTAGCTCCACCAACTGGCGGTAGTCGGGCAACTGTGGTTCCGGGTCTGCGCGCAGGCGACGAAATTTGTCGAGGGCAGCAGCCAGCTCTTCCCGCCGGATGGGCTTGAGCAGATAGTCTAAGCTATTGACTTTGAATGCCTTAACCGCATACTGGTCGTAGGCGGTGGTAAAAATGACCGGAGCCGTGAGTTCGACTTCGCGGAAAATCTCGAACGAGGATCCATCTGCGAGTTGTATATCCATCAGCAGCAGATCCGGCTCTTTGTGGTTGGACAGCCAGGCGACTGCCGAGTCCACACTGTCGGGCATATCCGCGATCTGCGCTTCGGGCATCAGTTCCCGGATCAGGGTAGCCAGGCGGTCCGCTGCCCGGCGCTCGTCTTCGATAATCAGCACTTGCATAAGATAAACGTATGCACAGATACCCAGAGCAAATAATAAAGATCGCTAAAGACGGAAAAAGGCATACCCAGCCGGGCAATCAGGCGATTCAGGCAAAACGCTCCCGTATGTCCTCCCACTCCATCTGCCGCAGGTCCTGGTAGCGATCGCTGTGTACCCGGTCGAGCTTGAGAATGATCTGAAACAGAATGCCCTGCTCTTCCCGGCTGAGGCTGCTAAACACCATTTTACCCATGATGTGCATCACCGGAAGGGAGGCATCCGACACCTCCAGACCCTTTTCAGTGAGCTTCAGGCGCTTGGACCTGCGGTCGTCCGGATCGGGAAACTCCTCCATCAGTCCCATGCGGATCAGCCGGTTGATCACCTCGATACCGGTCGTAAAGTCGCTGAGCGAACTCTGGATCAGCTGGCTCTTGCGGGGGCTGCCCATTTCACGCAGGGCCATCAGATAGCCAAAGTCTTCAATATTATTAATCCCTACGGAAGCAAGGGCCTTTTTTGCATAAAAACTCGAAAAGCGCGACATACGCCCAAAGGTGCGTCCCAGACGCGATTCGATCGGTATATCAGGATATGTGTCGGAGCTGTGTTTTGCATTCTCTTCGCTGGCCAGATAAAAACGGCAAAAATCCGCAATGCTGGCATCGGCATTCTCCTGCGCAAAAGCATCCCATCGGTTTACCAGTTCTACTATCGGATTCATAGGCTTCTCTGTTTCAGGATATTCAACATTCTCTATACGGAAAACAACTTACTCTGGGGAAAGTTCACTGTTGAACATTTGTGTAAGCATCGGCACTTACTATGTTAACGCACAAATATAAAACAAAAATACTTAAAAAATATTGTTTTTTATTACAACTTTATAGTATTTTTGCCGTTATAAACTCTAAAAACAGAGTAAATTCATGTCAATAGCCAAACTCGAAGGCGTAAGCAAGACCTACACCGTAGGCGATCAGACGATTACGGCCCTCAAAGAGACCACGATGGAAGTGCAGCCCGGCGAGCTGTTGCTGATTATTGGTCCCTCCGGTTCCGGCAAAACGACGCTCCTGTCTTTGCTGGGCTGTGTAATTTATCCTTCTACCGGAAAGCTCTGGATAGATGGAAAAGAAGTGAGCCGCTTGTCGCAGAACAAACTCGCTGAAATCCGGCTTCGTTCCATCGGATTTGTGTTCCAGAACTTCAACCTGCTGGCGCCGCTGACAGCTGAAGACAACATTATGATGCCGCTCCAGCTCCAGGGCGTTCCCTCGGGTGAGGCCCGCAAGCGCACGCAGGAGGCCCTCGAACTGGTCGGGATGACCGACCGTCGCCGCAACCTGCCCAAGCAGCTCTCCGGAGGTCAGCAGCAGCGGGTAGCCATTGCCCGGGCGCTGGTTTCGCGACCCAAAATGATCCTCTGCGACGAGCCTACCGCTTCTCTGGACAAAAGCTCTCTGGGTGTCGTGATGGGCGAACTGCGCAACCTGGCTGACGAAGGCAAGGCTGTCTGTGTGGTTACCCACGACCCACGCCTGAAGCAGTATGCACACCGGACCATCGAGGTCAAAAACGGACAGGTGTATGCCGCCGGAGAGGTAGCAGAAGAAGATTAAGTCCCCCATTTCCTTTTTTTACTCCAATCACCCCACCCTATTCCGACCAATTCACCTATTATGAATAGATACATTCTCCTCATTGTGATTTCAGTCAGCCTTCTTACTGCCTGCGGAGGCAAAAAAGAGGCTGCACCTGCTTCAGACAGCACCGCACAGACCCCTGCGGCCCCGGTGATCATAGATCAGGTTGTAGGTATCGCCTCGATCGAGCCTGTTTCGCGTCTGCTCCCCATCAGTGCTGAAGTAGGCGGCGTGGTATCGAGCATCAGCATCCAGGCCAACCAGTCTGCCGAAAAAGGCCAGACCATCCTCACCATGGAAAAAGACGTGGAGGAAGCCCAGCTTCGCCAGGCAAAAAGCAAATTTGCCACGCAGGAGGCGCAGATCCGCTCGCTGAAAGCGACCCGCGAATCCCTCAAGGTGCGCATAGACAATGCCCGCCGCACGATGGAGCGCAATCGCCAGATGCTCCAGGGAGGCGCTGTTACCCAGCAGACTTTTGACGACAGCGAGTCGCAGGTACTCACCTATGAAAAAGACCTCGAAACCGCCGACGCAAACATTGCCCAGCAGACCCTGCGCCTGAAAGAGCTGGAAGCCGATGTAAACTACAACCAGACCCTCATCAACCGCAAATCGGTGCAGGCCCCCGCCAAAGGCAAGGTGCTGAGCCTCGATGTGAAAGAAGGCAGCATCGTTACCACTACCGCTTCTCTGGGTGAATTTGCCCCCGAAGGCCCCTGGATGGCCGTAACGGAGGTAGATGAGTTGTTTGCCGACCGCGTACAGATCGGGCAGCGCGCCTATGTGCGTCCCCAGGGCGGAAACGACAGCCTCAGCCTCGGCAAAGTGATCTTTGTCGCACCGTATCTGAAGAAAAAATCCCTGTTCTCCGACCGCACCGACAACCTCGAAGACCGCCGCGTGCGCGAGGTGCGTGTGCAACTCGAAGACAACAGCAAAGTGCTGATTGGCAGCCGCGTAGAGTGTGTGATCCTATTAAAGTAAGCCCTTCGCTATGTTCAAATTATTACGTACCGCAATCCGGTTTATGGTCTATGATAAGCCCAAATCCATCGGAGCACTTGCGGGCATCATTATCTCCAGCTTTCTCATCGGGCAGCAGGTCGGCATTTTTATCTTCCTGACAAATGCCATGGCCTCTCTGGTGCAGAACAACAATCAGTATATCTGGGTGGTGGACGAGACGACAACCAATGTCAATGCACTCTCACCGCTCGATATGCGCATAGGCCGGGAACTCGAATCTATTCCAGGTGTAGCCAAAGTGCATCCGCTCGTAATTGCCGCAGGATCAGCCCGTTTTGAAAACGGAAAATCCAGTGGCATGGTTCTGATCGGCGCTCAGTACCCTGACTTTGCCGGGGGCCCCTGGAATGTGACAGAGGGCAAAAAAGAAGACCTCCTTCAGGAAGGCGCGATTTTCACCGATTTTTTCGACCGCAAGGCCCTCGGAGGTGCGGAGATCGGCGACTATTTTGAAGTAAATGGTCAGAAAGTTTTTATCGCGGGCAATACGCGGGGGGTACGCTCTTTTAGCGGGGTCTATTCATTTACGACCATCGAGCGGGCGCGTTCGCTGGGCAATGTGCCCAATACCCGCGCAAGCGCTTTTCTGATTGACTGGGACCCTGCCTACACCCAGGACACGGTCATTAAGATGATCAACGCCAATATCAAAGGCATCAGAGCCTGGGGCGGGGACCAGTTCCGGGCCGAAAGTGTGGCAACCGTACTGGGATCGAGTGGTATCGCCCTTTCCTTTGGTACGCTGGTGATTTTCGCGCTCATTTCGGGCCTTGTGATCATCGGCCTTACGCTCTACTCCGCTGCGATAGACCGCATCCGCGATTATGGCACCCTGAAGGCCATCGGCGCTACCAACGGCTATATCCGGGGCCTGATTCTGACCCAGGCGACCCTGTTTGCCATCATCGGCTTTATCATCTCGACATTTCTGGTCGAAGGATTCCGCAGCGGTGTGGCCAGCGCAGGTACCATCTTCAACTTTCCTCCGGTTGTGAGGCTGAGTTTTTTCCTGATCACCTTTTTTATCTCCATCGGCGGCAGCCTGTTTGCCATCCGGCGTATCACACGTCTGGAGCCTGCCCAGGTATTCCGAGGATAATTTTTTTACGATATGAAACGCATTTTCTTCCTTCTCACCCTATGCAGCCTAACGGGCTTACAGGCACAGGAAACCCTGAGTCTGAGCATGGCCCAGGCACTGGAAATAGGGGTTTCGCAACGGGCTGACCTTCAAAAGCAGGCCCTGAACATTACCCTTTCCCAGAATGAAGTGGACAAAACCCGTACACGGCTGCTGCCACAGGCCAATTTTGCCGGAGACCTGCGCGTAAATACCCAGCTTCAGAACAACGTGCTGCCCGGCGAGATTTTCTCCCAGCCCGGCGGCCCGGTTCAGGAGGACCAGTTAGTTAAGTTCGGAACCCGCTTTAACTACAACTTCGGACTCAGCGCCACCCAGCAGATTTACAATCCTGCCTATCGCTTTGACCAGAGCCTGAATCAGCTGAATATCGAAACGGAGCAGCTAAAACTCGAACAGCAGACCCGCGACGCCCAGCTATCCATTGCGCAGGCCTATTACTCGGTGATGCTGAATGAAAAAAGTGTATTGCTTTCACGTGCCGGTGTAAGCCGCGCCCAAAGCTATTACGCTTCAGCCCTGGAAAAATTCAAAGGCAAAAACCTCCTTCAGACAGAGCTGGACCGCTTCGCCCTCGATGTTGACAATGCGAAACTGGCGCTGCACCGCGATTCGCTTTCCCTTGAACTGAGCCGGAAAAACCTCCGCTATCAGATGGCGCTGCCTGAAGATCAGGTATTTACATTAACCGATAGCCTGGAAAACGTATTAGACCTGGACCTCAGCCAGTATGCCCGCGAAGAGGCCAGCATTCGCACCGAAATCAAGCGCGAGCAGCTTCAGATCGCCGTGAGTGAGGTTAACTATCAGAAACAAAGTGCCCTTTACCGGCCTACCGTGTCGCTCTATGGCAACTATTCGATCCAGCATTTGTCCAATGATGTAAATCCATTTACGGATAATACCTGGTTTCCCTACAACTACCTCGGCTTACAGGTGACCCTGCCCGTGTTTGACGGCTTACTGAAAGAGCGTACCAAAGACGAAATGCGCATCCGGCAGGAAATCAGCCGCCGCCAGATCGAGCAGTTGGAGCAGGACTATTCGTATGAGGCATCCTCTTCGCTGAGCGCGATGCAGACAGCTATGGCTTCGCTCGCATATGCCCGCAAAAACTACCGCCAGGCCGCAGATCTGATCAAAGTGAATGAACTTCGCTACCAGCAGGGCAGCTTACTGGCTTCCGAGGTGGTAAATGCGGAATATTCCCTTCAGGTCGCCCAAAACAACCTGCTGCGCAGTTCCTATGACTACCTCCTGGCACGCCTGAACTGGATGAAGGCCACCGGAAAATTGTAAGACTTGGGCGAATAGCCTATCTTTACTCAAAACATACCCCTATGCGATATACCCTTTCCCTCCTGCTCATTCTGGCCCTGGCTGCCTGCCAGCCCCAGAGCAAACCTGCTGCGGCTGAAAAAACGCCTGCGCTCCCGGCTGCCGATGCCGACAATGGCGCAATCAAACTGCCCGAAGGCTTTGGTGCAGTTGTCGTGGCCCAGGTTGCGCCCCGTACCCGGCATATTGTGGTCAACAGCAATGGCGACATCTATGTAAAGCTGGAAGAACTGAAGGATGGAAAGGGTATTTTTGCCCTGCGCGACCAGGATGGCGATGGCAAAGCCGAGATTATCGAAGGCTTTGGCGACTATCCCGGAACGGGCATCGAAATCCACGGCGGGTACCTGTATGCCTCCTCCGACACCTCCATTCACCGTTACAAACTGGCTGATAATCAACTTCTTCCGGCGGATCTGAAAGGAGAAAAGATTGTCGGTGGATTTATCAACCAGGAAGGATACCACGCTTCGAAAACCTTTACCTTCGACCAGGCAGGAAATATGTATGTGAATGTGGGTGCGCCCTCCAACACCTGCCAGGAAAAAGACCGCGTTCCCGGCTCCAAAGGCTACGATCCATGTCCGCAACTCGAAAGAGCGGGCGGAATCTGGCGCTTTAAGGCCGATGTGGCCGGACAGACCCAGGTGGGCGATGGTGTGCGCTATGCGACAGGTATCCGCAATGCGGTAGCGATCCAGTGGAACCAGGGCGTATCTTCGCTCTATGCCCTCCAACATGGCCGCGACCAGCTTCATGACATGCTGCCCAAAAGCTACAGCGACTCTGCCAACGCTGTTTTGCCCTCAGAAGAATTTCTGCAGATCAGCGAAAACGATGATTTCGGCTGGCCCTACTGCCACTACAATCATTTGGTGGGCAAAAAACTCCTCAATCCCGAATACGGCGGTGATGGCCAGACCGCAGGCCGCTGCGAAGGAATCAAGCCTCCGATTGTAGCCTTCCCCGGCCACATGGCCCCGAATGATCTGCTGTTTTATACCGGAGATTTATTCCCCGAAAAATACAAAAACGGCGCTTTTATCGCCTTTCATGGCTCCTGGAACCGCGCCCCGCTGCCCCAGGGCGGCTATATGGTGGCATTTGTCCCGATGAAAGACGGTAAACCCAATGGCGAATGGGAGATTTTTGCGGAAGGCTTTCCCGGCATTCCCGAAGTGCAGTCTCCCGGCGATGCCCATTACCGCCCCGTAGGACTCGCACAAGGCCCTGATGGCTCTATCTATGTAAGTGATTCTCAGCAGGGCCGCATCTGGCGCATTGGATACTATGGGGAGAAGAAAGTAGCAAGCCGGTAAGAAATTACCCTTCTAAACAAATAAAAAACAGCGTCCCCCCTCCGGGACGCTGTTTTCACAAACAAACTACCCTACAAACTTTTACTCTTTCACTACCTTGCGGGTAACGCTGGCGTTTTCTGTAGCCAGGGTAACAAAGTAGAGTCCGGCAGGTAAATGCGCCAGCTTCAGCTCGACAGGCTGGTCCATCATAAAGCGGGAGCAATACACTTCGGCACCAGCCACATTCGTTACCGTAATGTCTGCCTGAATTTCAGCGCCATCGAGTTCGAGGCGGAGATATTCACGGAAAGGATTAGGGGTAACAACAAAGGCTTCTTCTACATAGGCCTGCTCAAACAAGCCGCCGTTGATGGCGCGGGCGAGCTTGCCCTGATATACATTTCCGGCTTTTTTCGCCTGGGGAAGTTCCGCTGTGCGGTAAGCGCCGCAGGTCTGGGAAAGCGGAATGTGAAACACAATATCATTCGGCTTGCCGGGCAGCAGGCGCTGGTCTATCCACCATACACCCGTGATGTTATCATTCCCGAAGGTAGCGGACAACTGCGGATGGTTTTTGGTTTTAAACTGCACCGTGCCTCCGGGAGTTGCATAGAGGGTGTCTCTGGCAGGATCCCACCACTGCGCCCAGATAAAAGGCAGGAATTTGGTGTTGGGGTTATAGACATTCCAGGTAATGGAGTCGGTGGAGGGGTTGTAGCAACCATAGGTAAGATCCAGACGGGCCACGGTGGCAGGCAGGGAATAGGTCGCCAGATTTGAAGGAGCAGACAGCGTATTTCCTTTGTAGGCCAGTACACTATACTTAATCTGCTTGCCAAAAATCAGCACTGTGTCGGTATAGGTGCTCACATTCGGACCTACCGTATCAATAACCTGGGTTGGCTGGTTGCCCACCTTGCGGCGGATGATGTAACCGTCTTCGTTGGTGGTGTTGTCCTTCCAGCTCAGCGGAGCGAGGAAGAAGGTATCCGTTACTACGGTGAGGTTGGTCGGCGGATACAGGGTTCCGGTAGGATCGAGCACCACGGGCTGCTGATAGGTTACAGGAGTGCCTCCGCATTTGCCTGCGCCGGACCAGGGGGTCTGCACGTAGGGGAAGGTGCTTCTGAACGTCGTATCATTTGCCTCCACACCGGTAGAATAGGTCAGCACATCGAGCAGGTCCTGGGTAACGGGGTTCGTTCCGGCAAAATCATCATACCACAGGCCAATGGCGGCCAGCACCACACCGCTCACAGCCTGAAGTTCGATGCGGGTTACGTCATCCTCCAGACGGCGGCCATTGGGGAAGCCATCCATGTTAGGGATAAATTGCAGGCTGGCGCTGGAAGCGTAGGTTGGGTCGGTGAGGCCCAGAACTGCTGCGCTGATCAGGCCTTCGGAGCTGAAAGCAGGGTCATTGCGGGGCGTTACAGGCGTGGCCATGTTCAGGCGCAGCATGTCGCCGCCGTTGGGCAGGAAGTTGTTGACAAAGGGCTTGCCTGCTGCCAGCGGATTGCCTCCTTTGCCCGTAGCGAGCTGATAGGGCGGGAAGTTAGGCACGCCTGTGTGGAAGGCAGGCCAGAGGTCCACCGAGCGGGGTTTGCCCGCAGCAGGGAGCAAGAGGTTGCCAAACACCGCATCGTCGAGGGCGGTACCGGCCACAGCAGCAGAACCTTTGAGGCCAAAAAGACCGTCCTGGCCGTTGCCAAAGTCGAATGCGCCCAGTGAATTGCGCTGAATCCGCAGCGGAGAAAAGGCCGGAACGGCACCGCCAAACTGGCTGTCGTCCATGTACAGACCCAATTCCGGATTGTAAAAATACTCGTAGTGGGCAGGATTTTCATTGTAAGGCGTGCGGGCATTCCACTCGTCTTTCGAGCCGATCGGAATCACAGCCTCATTGGTCAATGGCATACCCAGACGTGAAACCTGTACCCAGGGGCCGCTGAAGCTGCGGCTACCATCGGTATTGAGGGTGCGCAGTTGCTGGCGGCTGGCAGAAGCCCATACGCCGATCACAAAGTCGCCATCCAGAATATTGGCAGCCTGGTTAACACCCTTTCCATCTTTTTGCAGCAGGTGAATCGGCACCTGAATGGCAATGCTGCTCACATTGTAGCAGGAAACGCCATCCTTCGGCACACCTCCCTGGCGGGGAGCATCGCCCAGGTCGAAAATACCACCCAGATCCACGAAGAAAGGATCATCTGTTGTGCCGCAAAAGACTTTTTCACCGCTGGAGGTTGTGTTAATGGCACTATTAAACAGGGTTTCATAGTCAGAAGCCAGGCCTACCGGGCCTTCGATCGAGCGCGGACCGATGTTTGGCGGTGGAACGATACCGCTGCTGATCAGGGTAGAGAAAGAAGTACCTCCGTCGAGGCTGCGCTCAAGGGTATAGGTGGTCTTCAGGTTCTGCTGACCCAGACGGATGTTGAAAAAGGTAGAAGCATCTTCATTGGTGATATCGAAGGTAAAACGATAAATAATGTCGTCTCCCGTAGTTGTCACATCATTGTCAATGTGAATCTCGTATCGGACATTTTCACCAAACTGGTAGTAGTTGGGACCGCCCTGGGGAAGTTGCAGCGGCACATAGTTGGCAATGATCGTTACCGTATTTGGGGCATCCGGACTGCGGAATGCATACAGATCGGTATTGTCAGCCAGGGGGTCATTCGCGATCAGGGGGGCCTCCCGGTGGCTGGAGGCTTGCAGACTCAGGGCACAGGCCAGCAGGGCCGTACTGAGAGCCAGCACGAATTTCAATATTTGCTTAAACATGTTTGTAAAATGTAAGGGGTTAATTGCCGACTTCGGTTCCTCTCCAGGGCGCCTGTACGTAAGGGAAAACAGACTTGAAAGTGGTATCGTTTTTCTCCACTCCGGTAGAATACTGGAGCACGTTGATCAGCTGGTTAGTAACAGGCGAGGCTGCGGGATTGGCAGCGTTGTAATCGTCATACCAGAGACCAATCGCAGCCAGCACAGCTCCGCCCACGGCCTGAAGTTCGATACGGGTTACATCGTCTTCGAGGCGGCGGCCATTGGGGAAGCCGTCCATGTTGGGGATAAACTGAAGGGTGGCGCTGGAAGCGTAGGTGGGGTCGGTCAGGCCCAAAACAGCGGCGGTAATCAGGCCATCAGAGCTAAAGGCCGGGTCATTGCGGGGCGTAACAGGGGTGGCCATGTTCAGGCGCAGCATGTCGCCTCCATTTGGAAGGAAGTTGTTGATAAAGGGTTTTCCGGCTGCCAATGGATTACCTCCTTTGCCCGTAGCAAGCTGGTAGGGCGGAAAGTTCGGTACGCCTGTATGGAAGGCAGGCCAGAGGTCCACCGAGCGGGGTTTGCCTGCACCGGGCAGCAGCAAAGTACCAAAAATGGCATCGTCGAGGGCGGTTCCTGCCACAGCCGGAGTGCCTTTCAGGGCAAAAAGACCGTCCTGGCCATTACCAAAGCCGAAAGCGCCGAGCGAATTGCGCTGGATGCGAAGGCCTGCAAAGGCGGGCACAGCGCTGCCAAACTGAGTGTCGTCCATGTACAGGGCCAGTTCCGGATTGTAGAAATAGGCAAAATGGGCCGGATTCTCGTTGTACGGAGTACGTGAGTTCCACTCATCTTTGGCACCGATCGGGATCACAGCTTCATTGGTCAGGGGCATACCCAGGCGCGAAACCTGTATCCAGTTGCCACTTTCAGTGACTGAGCCATCTGCGTTGAGGGTCTGAATCTGTCTGCGGCTGGCAGAAGCCCATACGCCAATCACAAAATCGCCGTCGAGGATGTTGGCAGCCTGGCTTACAGATTTGTGGTCTTTCTGAAGGGTCGAAATGGGCACCTGTACCACAATGCTGTGGGTGTTGTAATGGCCCAGACCATCGCGCATG
>RDXT01000261.1 GCA_004292985.1 Bacteroidota bacterium | reverse complement strand
CCACAAGCAGATCCTGGGCGTATGCCTGGGGCATCAGGGCATCGGCGAGGCATTTGGCGCGGAGCTGTTTAACCTGGGCGAAGTGATGCACGGCGTAGCAAGCGGCATCCGGGTGCTGAAGCCGGAAGATCCTCTGTTTCAGGGGGTTCCGCAGCAGTTTCGCATCGGGCGCTACCACTCCTGGGCCGTGCGGCGCGAGACCATGAATGGCCAGCTTCAGGTACTGGCGGAGGACGAAGCCGGACAGGTGATGGCGCTGAAACACAAGGTGTATAACGTCTATGGCGTGCAGTTTCACCCCGAATCGGTCATTACCGAGCATGGGATGCAACTGATCAAAAACTGGGTGGAAAGATGAGCGGATTAAGGCTTTATTCTCTTTTTGCATGAAAGAACTTCTTTTTTACCTCTTCGAGCACAATACGCTCACCCGCGCTGAGGCGAGGCAGATTCTGACGGAGATCGGGAGCGGCAGGCACAGTCCTGCGCAGATCACGGCATTTATGACCGTGTTTAATATGCGCAGCATCACGGTGGAGGAACTGGGCGGATTCCGGGAGGCGATGCTGGAAATGTGCATTCCCGTAGAACTGGCTGACTACGATCCGATGGACCTCTGCGGCACGGGCGGCGATGGCAAAGACACGTTTAATATATCCACGCTGGCGACCTTTGTGGCTGCCGGAGCGGGGGTAAAAGTGGTAAAACACGGCAACTACGGGGTGTCTTCGGTTTCGGGATCCTCGAATGTGATGGAGTATTTCGGGGCAAAATTTACCAGCGATGCCAGCCAGTTACGCCGAAGTATCGAAGGCTCCGGCATCTGTTTTTTGCATGCGCCGCTTTTTCACCCGGCGATGAAACATGTCGGGCCGATCCGCCGCGAACTGGGGGTAAAGACCTTCTTTAATATGCTCGGCCCGATGGTGAATCCTGCCTTTCCCCAGAAACAACTGGTGGGCGTGTTTAACCTCGAACTGGCCCGCCTCTATGCCTATCTGTACCAGCAGACCGACAAACGATTTGTGATCCTGCACGCCCTCGACGGCTATGACGAAGTCTCCCTCACCGGCCCCTGTAAGTACATCAGCAATGACGGCGAGCACCTGGTACAGCCGGAAGACATGGGGTTCCGGCGTCTGGCCCAGGAGGAACTTTTTGGAGGAAATACAGTGCCCGAAGCTGCTGAGATATTTACCCGCGTTCTGCGGAACCAGGGTACAGAAGCCCAGCATTCTGCCGTGCTTGCCAATGCTGCGATGGCTATTTACTGCTATTTTCCCGGCACCAGCCTCGCCGATGCCCTCTTGCAGGCCCGCGAGTCACTGGAATCCGGCAAAGCTGCCGGGGTATTCGATACATTTCTGACCCTTAACGGATAAACCACCCTTAACTGCGCCTTTCATGTCCATTCTCGGTACCATTATCATCCACAAACGGAGCGAAGTAGAAGAACGGAAGTCCCTTTATCCGGTGAAGCTGCTGGAAAAGTCGCCTTATTTTACCTCTCCCTGCGTTTCACTGCGCCAATACCTCACAAGGCCCGACCTTTCAGGGGTAATTGCGGAGTTTAAGCGAAAATCTCCCTCCAAAGGCGACATCAACCCCTATGCTTCTGTCGAGCAGGTATCGGTGGGCTATATGCAGGCGGGCGCTTCGGCCCTTTCGATTCTGACGGACAAGACCTTTTTCGGAGGTAAAAATGAAGACCTGAGCCTGGCCCGGCGGATGAACTATTGCCCCATTTTGCGAAAAGACTTTACCATTGACGAATACCAGATCGTGGAGGCGCGCAGCATCGGGGCAGATGCCATTTTGCTGATTGCGGCTGTGCTGGGGCCGGAGGAAATCCGCCGCCTGGCTGCCTTCGCCCGCTCCCTGGGCATGGAGACCCTACTGGAAGTGCATGATAAAGAGGAACTTACGCGGAGCCTCTGCGATGAAGTTGACCTCGTGGGGGTAAATAACCGCAACCTCAAAGACTTCAGCCTCAGCCTCGATACCTCTCTTTCGCTGGCGGAATATATCCCCGATACCTTTGTCAAAGTTACCGAAAGCGGCATCCACAGCCCTGAGCAGGCGCGCATGCTGCGCGGGGCGGGCTACCAGGGCTTCCTGATCGGCGAACAGTTTATGAAAACCGCCCGTCCGGAGCAGGCCTGCGCTAAATTTATCCGCCTTTTTCACGCTACCGCCCATGCAAATTAAAATCTGCGGTCTGAAATACCCCGACAATATCCGGGAAGTGCTGCGCCTGAAACCCAATTACATCGGGCTGATTTTTCACCCCTATTCGCCCCGTTTTGTGGATGAAGAAATCTCGCCGGGCTGGATGCAGGAATTGCGGGGCGCGACCAAAGTGGGTGTTTTTGTCAATAAGCCGATCCAGGACCTGATGAACAAGGCCGACCTTTTCGGGTTAGACATGGTGCAGCTTCACGGACTCGAAACGCCCGCCGAATGCCGTCTGGTCCGGGCCAGTGGCCTTCCGGTGATTAAGGCTTTTTCGGTAGGGGAACAGTTTGATTTTCAGCAGATTATGCCTTATGAAAAGGTGGTGGACTATTTCCTCTTCGACACCAAAGGCAAACAGCCCGGCGGCAACGGCACAGCCTTCGACTGGCAGATTCTGGACAACTATCCCTCGGAAGTGCCTTTTTTTCTCAGCGGCGGTATCGGCCCGGAGCATGCAGAGGCACTTCGTTCTTTTTCACATCCCAGGCTTCACGCCCTCGACCTCAACAGCCGCTTTGAAGTGGAGCCGGGGCTGAAGGATGTGGAACGTCTGAAGCAGTTTATGGAAAAAGTATCCGTGTTGTGAACTCTTTATTATCCTACGTATGTATCAGGTAAACGAACAAGGGTACTATGGCAATTTCGGCGGCGCATTTATCCCCGAAATGCTGTATCCCAATATCGAAGAGCTGCGCCTGACCTATCTCGCGCATATCCAAAGTGCTGATTTTCAGGCAGAATGGCGGGGCCTGCTGCGCGATTTTGTAGGTCGTCCGACCCCGCTGTACGAAGCAAAACGTCTTTCGGAGCGGCATGGCGCGCGGATTTTTCTCAAGCGCGAAGACCTCTGCCACACGGGCGCACACAAGATCAACAATACGATGGGGCAGATTTTGCTGGCCAAACGCCTCGGCAAGGAGAAAATCATCGCCGAAACGGGTGCCGGACAGCATGGGGTGGCTACTGCTACTGTCTGTGCGCTGATGGGACTGGAGTGTATCGTTTACATGGGTGAGGTGGACATGGCCCGGCAAAAACCCAATGTGGAGCGCATGCGCATGCTCGGCGCGAAGGTTGTGCCCGCCCTCAGCGGCAGCCGCACCCTCAAGGAT
>RDXT01000841.1 GCA_004292985.1 Bacteroidota bacterium | reverse complement strand
AATTGCAGAGCCCAACAAAGAATTGGCACAGCGCTACGCACAGCAATACGGCTTTCCGTCTGACAAAATCTACGCTACCCTCGCCGAGCTGATCGAAGCCCGGCAACCGGAAGCTGTGGCAGCCTTCAATTCCATTTACGAGCACCTGGAAGTGGTGGAAATCTGCGCCCCCAAAGGCATCCACGTCATGGTCGAAAAACCGCTGGCCGTGAGCCTGGACCATGCCCAAAAAATGCAGACCCTTGCCGAAAAGCACCATATTCACCTCCTGACCAACTATGAGACGACCTGGTACGGCAGCGTACACGAGGCCTATCGCTGGGTGCATGACTCTGCTGCGATTGGAGAAATCCGCAAAATGGTCATTCACGACGGCCACCAGGGCCCAAAGGAGATCGGAGTGGACGCGGAGTTTCTGGACTGGCTCACCGATCCGGTGAAAAATGGCGCAGGCGCCCTGATGGATTTTGGCTGCTACGGCGCGGATTTATCCACCTGGCTCATGAAGGGACAACGTCCGCTCTCTGTCACGGCCATCACCCAGCAAATCAAACCCGCGATTTATCCTAAGGTAGATGACGAAGCGACGATTGTGCTTACCTATCCCGCTTCGCAGACGATTATTCAGGCTTCGTGGAACTGGACCTTTTCCCGCAAAGACATGGAAGTATATGGCCAGCGGGGCATTCTGGTCGCCAAAGACCGCAGCACCCTGAGCTATCGCCTCGACGAGAAAAAAAGTCCCTCCGATATGACTTTGCCTGATCGCAAAACGCCTTTTCAGGACCCTTTTTCCTATTTCAAAGCAGTCGTCCGCGCCGAGATCCGCATAGACGACTACGACCTCAGCGCCTTACCCCTCAATATGGTGGTGATGGAGATCCTGGAGGCGGCAAAACAGTCGGCAAAAAAAGGGAAGACGGTGTATCTGAAGTGAGGATTTGGCCGGGAAAAAACTATACACTAAACTTGTACTCCTCCAATCCCTAAGGGCTATGGCAATCAAATACTTCATATTCGGACTCATTCCTCTGCTCGCGGCGCTCTTTGTATCCTCCTGCGCACCTGCGGGCAAAACCTGGGAGGGCAGCTACAAAGGCGATGTCAAAGGCGAGTCGCTCACGCTGATGATCGAGAAGGAAAACGAAGCCAGCCTCAGCGGGACCCTCAATGACGGCTATCAGATCTTTTTATTTAAAGCCGAAGCCCAGGGCACTGCATTCACAGGGACGCTCTCCAACGCCGAACAAAGCATCGTCCTTCCTGTAAAAGGCAGTCTCAAGGGCACAGCCCTCGACCTCGAAATGGAGATACAGGGAGAGAAAATCAGCGCGGTGCTGGAGAAAAACATGGGCGATGTCGCTCAGAAAAACGAAGCCACCTCAGAAGATACGGACAAAGAAGCATCCGGGAAAGAAGAGCGCGAAACCCGCAGCTCCGGCAAAGAACGCGACCCGCGCCTCGTAGGTACCTGGGAGTACCAGGAAAACCGCAGCGATCCTTTTGGCGGCTCTACCTTCAACCAGCGCATGGTCTTTTTTGCTGACGGCGGTTTTGGCGACGGTGGCAGCGATGCCAGCGTGTCGGGAGGCGGAGGCAGCGGACTCTCTACCGACAACACCGTGACCCGCATCCCCAATGTAAGCTGGCACAGCGAGGGCAAAAACATCTACTTCACCGGAACCGACGAAAACGGTCGCACCCAAACCGAAAAACTGGGCCGCTACCATATCGAAAACGGCGCGATGCTCATCACCTCCGACAACGGCAAAAAGGTATTGTTTTACAAAAAGTAGTAACTTGACCTTCTGTTTCGCTTTTGCCCTCACCCCAACTAAGGACTCCTATGCCAAGCGCAAAAATTGCCGGACTCGGCTTTTACGTACCCGAAAACGTAGTTACCAACCACGACCTTGCCAAGCTCATGACCACCTCTGATGAGTGGATCCGCGAGCGCTCCGGAATCATCGAACGCCGCTACTTTACCCCTGGCAAAGATACGGTGGCCAATATGGGTACCCGCGCAGCCCGCATCGCGATGGAGCGTGCCGGCATCGGTCCCGATGACCTCGATCTGATCATTTTTGCGACGCTGAATCCCGATTATATGTTCCCGGGTTCTGGGGTGCTGGTGCAGCGCGAACTCGGCATCAGCGGCAAAGGCGTACCTGCCCTCGACATCCGCAACCAGTGCTCAGGCTTTATATATGGTCTTTCTATTGCCGACCAGTTTATCAAAACCGGTATGTACCGCCACGTGCTGCTGATCGGGTCGGAAATCCACTCTTCGGGCCTCGATTTTTCGGACAAAGGCCGCGACGTAACGGTGCTCTTTGGCGATGGCGCGGGCGCAGCAGTACTCGCTGCGACCGAAGAGCCGGGCCGCGGGGTGCTGATTACGCGCCTCCATGCCGACGGCGAGCAGGCAGAGCAACTCGCCGTGCTGGCTCCCTCAGGACATCAGCCAAGGCACCTTACCCATGAGATGATAGACGACGGAACCATTTATCCGGTGATGAACGGCCGCCACGTTTTTAAATTTGCGGTAGAAAAATTTCCGGAGGTAATCATGGAGGCGCTCAATGCCACCGGATTTACCCCTGCGGACATCGATATGTTTATCCCGCACCAGGCCAACCTGCGGATTGCGGAGGCTGTGCGAAAAGTACTCAATCTGCCAGAGGAAAAAGTACACAACAATATCATGAAATACGGCAATACCACAGCCGGATCTATCCCGATTGCCCTGACCGAAGCCTGGGAGATGGGCAAGGTGAAAGAAGGCGATCTGGTGTGTCTGGCGGCATTTGGCAGCGGGTTTACCTGGGGATCCGCATTGATCCGATGGTAAGGGCCTCTTAAAAAGCAACTTCTCCGTTTGTTTTCTTACGCTGAAAATAGTTATTTTACCAGACGACCTTTAATCAGGCTTGTACGATGACGCATATTTACCGAATCTTTCTGGGTACATGGTTAATAGCCGGGATGCTTACAGCCCAGGCTCAATACAGTTGGAGCAATCTCGGCCCCGACAACCTCTCCAGCCCCGTGCGGGCGCTGGCCTATGACGCGCAGGGACGCCTGCTTGCAGGCGCACAAGGCGGCGGACTGTGGCGCTCCGCCAACGAAGGCGAATCCTGGGAGCGGATCGCCAGCTTCGACGATGCCGGAGGCAATCCCAACATCTCTTCGATCGCTGTAAGCGGAAACCTGATCTTCGTCGCCACCGGCGCCGTAAAGTTCACCCGCACCTACTCCGTTTCCCGCCTGAACTTTAACCCGACCTACGACTACCGCACAGACCCTACGGGTTTTAAAGGTTACCTCGACGGGCAGCCCGGCGGCGGCGTGTTTGTTTCGACCGACAATGGCGCCACCTGGTCCAACGCCAATGCGACAACCACTGGCACCTTTGGCTCAGGTACCCTCAATTACAAAGGCCCTTTCACCAGCATTCAGAAAGTGCTCGTAAAAGGAAACCGCGTATTCGTAGCTACAGCCGAAGGACTTTTTTATTCCGACGACAACCTCGCCACGATTCAGAAAAGCGAGGGGCCGGACTTTTTCAAAACCCGCGTGGTTTTCGACGTAGAAGCCGCAGCAGGTGATGTCGTGATGGCCACCGTCCACGAAGACAGCAACTCTCCTGTGGACTCTGTCGGTATTTCCTATGACAACGGGACCACGTTTACCCTGATCAAAAACACCCTGCTCTATCCAAACGAAGGTCAGGAGTTCAGCCGTTCGCGTGCCGAGCTGGCCGTGGCGCCCTCCGATCCCAACATCGTATATCTGGCAGGCGCTCAGAGCAACGAAGAGGTAAGCGGTATCTGGCGCTTTAATGTTGCGGAGAACAGATGGATCACCTACGGTCCGAGCGGAAGCGCTGGCTTTAGCCCGCTGGGAAGCAATGGCCGCAATGCCTTTGTCCTGGCTGTGTTTCCTGACAATGCCAATGAGGTGATCCTCGCCGGGCAGAACTGGTTTACCTACAAGCAGGACCGCGGCTGGACCAACTCCACCGCCCAGCATAGCAACCCCAACCGGACCAACTACATCCCCCGGAGCATGCTCACGGTGCTGTTTAAGCCCGGAGACCCCAAAACGATGGTGATCGGCACCACTGCCCGCATCATTGTCTCCAAAGACCGGGGCGTAAAATTTGCAGGACGCACCCGTGGATTTGAAACAGGTTTCGCTTATAGCGCAGCTTCTTTCAGCACACAGATTGAAGGGGAAGACCCCAATACCTACGACGCAGTGGTAGGCGGTACCGGCAATATTGCGATGGTGTACAACCGCCACTACACAGAGTCCGGCCCCAGCAAGCAGTCCTTTGGTCAGCTTCCGGTAATTGTCGAAGGAGCTCTTCAGGTAAATAACTACACTGAGGTAGCGGTTTCGGTACTGCATCCGGGTTCTATTCTGGCACAAGGCTCTGATGGTGGTCTGGTCCGCTCGCTGAATTTTGGAGAGACTTTCGAAAAATTTTATGGTACGCCGATCAGCCCCCAGGTCAAAAACCTGATTCCGGCTGTGACAGATACCTTCATTGACCGTGCCAGCGGCACCGCAGCGGGTGGGGTACTGTTCAATGGTCCTACGCCTGCCCAGAGCACATGGGTACTGGATGAAGTGATTCCCGAAAACCTGCTCGACCGCGCCGACCTCACCGAGGAGGAACTTCTGGCCGGATCCGACAGCTATGTGTTTTTCTGCTCCCGAAACTATGTGTGGCTGGTAAACGGCGCCCTGGGGGATGGTCTCCAGGTAAAATGGAACCGCATTACGCCCCAGCTGGTCAATGGCTCTACGGAGTTTCTGACCGCCATTACCGTTTCCGGCGATACCAATCACACTGTGTATGTGGGATCGAGCCAGGGCAACCTCTGGCGCATCACACGCGCACATGATCTGGCCAACTTCGATGTGGCAACCAACATTACCCAGATCAATAACCAGGTAGTAAACAACCTCTTTCAGATGAGCGGCCGCTGGATTTCCTCGCTGGCTGTGGATCCGAAAAACCCTAACCGCCTCATTGTAACCTATGCCGGATTTGGCGGAAACGTGGCTAACGTTCCTACCTTTGTCTGGGTTACAGACAGCGCACGCGCTGCGGCACCTGTATTTGGACAATTCCTTTCTTTTGCAGTGAAGGAACCCATCTACTCAGCTCAGTACGTCGAAGACCCTGCCGAAACAGGAAGTGTACTTTTGCTGGGAGCGCAAACCAACCTGTATAGCGTGCGTGGCATTTCACGCTCGACCAACCCCAGGTTTTACAATGTAGCCAGCCGGACCGAGGAGTTTACCAACGCGCTGGGTTCTGTGCCGGTATATGATGTGTTTGTGCGCCGCTACGTATCCCGCCTGAGGGAGAGTGCGCTGGTGCGCAAAGAAGTGCGGGTCCGCACCCTTCCCAATGGTACCGTTGTAACGGATACAGTGGAGCTTGAAAAAGACAACCTGATCCTGAGCAAGGACAACAGCATCTATGTAGCCACCCTGGGCCGGGGTTTCTGGTCCACCGCTTCGACCTCTGTGAAGCGCGATGCGGGTAACCCAGGCGAGGTACCTGTAGTCGAAAAGGAGCAGGTGATCCTCTATCCTAACCCTACGCAGGGAACCACATACCTCGGTGTGGAAGTGCCCTACGAAAGCAGCGTAAGCATCCAGCTGCTGGGCATAGATGGCCGTCAGATCTCGCAGCGCTATGAGACCCTGGTTTCAGGCAGCTATGAGTTTGATCTGGTTACCGATGTGCTTACGCCGGGTATTTACCTCGTGCGGGTAGAAATTGAAAATGAAAAAGGCCGTACAGTTCATGTGCAAAAGGCTGTGATTCTCGAATAATCGTACCGAAGGTACGCACCATTACCGGGCGCGCTCTCACATCTGCGGAGCGCGCCTTTTTTTCAAGTTTGCTTATCCGGACTCCTCAACGCTACCTGCACATGAAATCCCTGGTACTCTGCCGCCACGCAAAGTCTGACTGGCCTCTCGGCGTGGAGGATATCAACCGCCCACTGAAACCCCGTGGAGTCCGGGACGCCAATTCTCTGGGCGACCTGCTTCGTGCGCAGCATTTTTCCCCTGACCTGATTGTCGCTTCGCCTGCCCTGCGTGCCCGCTCGACCGCAGATCTGATCGCACGAAAACTCCTTTTCAAAGGCGATATCCAGATCCAGAACTCTGTGTATGACTCCGGCGCGGAAGAGTTGCTGGAATTTGTGCGCGCCCTCCCGGGCCGGGTAGAGACAGCCATGATCTTCGGACATAACCCCACGATGGAGCAGGCCGTGCAGCTGCTGCTGAAAAGCAGTGCCTCTTTTTATATGCCGACCTGCGCTATGGTATGCATCGAAACCGTGGCTACCTCTTGGGAGCAGCTCGAAAGCCACAACCTCCACCTGAGATGGATGCTGATTCCGCGCCTCAAGCGGGTGGATGAGTAAAAAAGACTGACCAAAGTCACCCCTTTTCCCGCCGCAGATCATCTGTAAAAGCCCGTTTTGATACGTATTTGGCCGATGCTGTATCCGTCATCACCCTTACGATATTGAAAACGGCCCTTCTTCCACCCCCGATCCTCGAAAAGCAGGTCTGCTACCACTGTGGCGATGTATGCGAATCGACACCCATCCTCGCAGATGAAAAGCTATTTTGCTGCGAAGGCTGCCGGATGGTGTATCAGATACTCAGTGAAAAAGACCTATGCACCTACTATGACCTGGAAAAACATCCGGGCATCAGCCTGAAGGCGCGGAAAGATGAGCATGCTTTTGCCCACCTGGACCACGCCGATATCCGCGACAAACTGCTCTCTTTTTCCAATGGAGAGACCGCCAAAGTAACCTTTTTCCTGCCCCAGGTGCATTGCAGTTCCTGCGTGTGGCTGCTCGAAAAGCTCCCGCACCTGCACCCCTCGGTGATCTCTGCACGGCTCGATTTTTTGCGGAAAGAAATCCATCTCACCTTTCGCATAGACCAGATCAGCCTCCGTGAACTGGTGCTGATGCTGACCCAGATCGGCTACGAACCGATGATTCAACTGAGCGACCTGCGCCCCGGTGCCCGAAAACGCAACAACCCGGGGTTTTATCTGCGCCTGGGCGTGTCCGGCTTTTGTTTCGGCAACATTATGCTCTTCAGCTTCCCCGAATACCTGGGACTGGAAGCAGCGGCAGAACTCCCCTTTCATTCGTTTTTTGGCTACCTGAATCTGGCCCTGGCGTTGCCGGTGCTGCTGTATTGCGCGCGCGTTTTTTTTGTATCGGCCCTTCAGGGATTAAAGCAGCGGAGCCTGAACATAGATGTGCCCATTTCGGTGGGCATATTGGTGCTTTTTGGACGCAGCGCCTTTGAAATCCTCACCCATACAGGTGCTGGATATATGGATTCGCTGGCCGGACTGGTGTTTTTTCTCCTGATCGGGCGCTGGTTCCAGAACAAAACCTACGATACCCTCTCCTTTGACCGCGATTATACCTCTTACTTTCCGATTTCAGGCACCCGTAAACAAGGCGGTGTCGAAGAGAGCATACCTGTAACGCAGCTTCAGGCGGGCGATACCATTCTGGTGCGGAGCCAGGAGCTGATCCCGGCAGATGCCTTGCTGCTGAGCGACGAAGCCCGGATTGACTACAGCTTTGTGACGGGCGAGGCAGAACCTGTGCTGAAAAAAGCAGGTGAGCTTATCTATGCCGGAGGGCGGCAGACAGGGGGCGCTATCGAGCTGACCCTTGTGCGGAGTGTGTCGCAGAGCTACCTTACCCAGCTCTGGAACCAGGACAGCATGGGCCAATCGCGGCCTTCTCTCCAGGCGATGACAGACCGGCTGGGGCGGCGCTTTACCTATATTATTTTTTCGCTGGCCATCGTCGCTTGTATCTTCTGGCTGCTGAAAGGCGAAACGGTAAAAGCCATTCATGTGCTGACCTCCGTGCTGATCGTCGCCTGTCCCTGTGCGCTGGCGCTGGCGGCTCCGGTAACCCTCGGAAACTCCCTCCGCCTGATGGGTAAATATAAATTTTACCTGAAAAATACCGATACCATCGAACGGCTGGCAGCACTCGACCGCCTGGTTTTCGACAAAACCGGCACCATCACCTACAAAGACAGTCGGGCCGCAGCGGAGATTCAGGGCGGACTGGATATGGAAGAGCAGGCCTGGCTGCTGTCCCTGGCGCGACAGTCTTCGCACCCGGTGAGCCAGGCCCTTACCCGCACACTGGCAGGAGCAGATACCTGTGCCTTGTCTCAGTTTACAGAACATACCGGCAAGGGGATCAGCGCCCGTACAGAAGAAGGTGTGGTCCTTTGCCTGGGGAATGCAGCATTTATGCAGGACTGCGGCATTTCGGTCGCGGAAGAGGAAAAAGGAGCTACTTTTTTTGCAGTCGGCGGAACGATCCGGGCACGGATTTCGGTGCCGAAAAAATTTCGCGAGGGCCTGGGCAGCCTGATTGCCAGCCTGGGCAGCCGCTACCGCTTTTCGCTGCTCTCCGGCGACAACGACCGCGACCGCGAAGCGCTGGCACAGATTTTCCCGGAAAACACCCCTATGCACTTCGGCCAGTCGCCCCAGGATAAGCTGAGCTATATCCGCAAGCTGCGGGAAGAAGGCGAAGTAGTTGCTATGGTCGGCGACGGCCTCAACGATGCAGGCGCGCTGCGCGAAAGTGACGCAGGCATCGCCGTCACGGAGCATGTGGACAGTTTCTCTCCCGCCTGCGACGCCATCCTCGATGCCGGATCGCTCAATAAACTGGGTCGCCTGCTCGACTTTTCGCGCACAAGCGTGCGCCTCGTCCGGCTGGGCCTCATTTTCTCCCTGGCCTACAATGTCTTCGGCCTGAGCATCGCTGTGCAGGGATACCTTTCACCCCTGATCGCTGCTGTGCTGATGCCGCTGAGCTCCAGTACCATCGTAGCCTTCGGCCTCATTTCGACACGGATCGCCGCGCGGAAAATGGAATAGGGGCAGGGAACAAGGAACAGTTTTCAGGGAACAGTTGGCCGGTGGGTGAGCTTGTCGAACCCCGGCCTTAGTCTTCAAAGCCCTGACGGGGCGTAATCTGTCAGCAAGGGGTGCAGCCCCTTGTCTCAGGGAACAGGGAACAGTTGGCAGGGTTCAGTTTTCCGTAGCCGCTTATCACATAAGCGGAACACTCCCGCAAAGCGACCCCCTCAATTTATCCCATAAATCCACATCGGAGGAATGTTTTGCAGCACAAAATGTTTCTCCTCGATGGGTACGCCCTGATAAAACAGCTTCATGATGGGCGGCATATAGGTAAAAAAGCGGAAGGCAGCCCCGCGCGCGGTCTGGGCCTTGATGGCCTCATACATGGGGTTGCGGATATCCTTGGGTAAGAAAGGGAGGCCCGACACAATCACATCTGCCTGCGCGATGCCGTGTTTTTTCAGCACTTCGTCCATGAGGTGGGCACTGGTATGCTCGATGATGACCCGATCCTGAAATTTTTCTTTCAGCAGGCTGAGGTAGGAGGTTTCGAGTTCGATCAGGATCACTTTCGTATCCGGCTGGCAGCGCCGCAGGATTTCCTGTGTGAAAGTGCCATTGCCCGGCCCCAGTTCAAGGACCGTCTTTACCCGCGAAAAATCGATCCCCTCCAGCATCATTCTGCTCGCAGTGGCAGAGCTGGGAATCACGGATGCATTTCTCAGGGGATTCTTGAGAAAATTGATCAGAAACAGGCTGAACTCTTTGCGACGGGCTTTCATTGACGAAGGTAGATCAAGTGTAGTTCGCAAAGATGCATGATAAAATGATAAAAGTCATTCTGCCAGCTACGGGCAGTCATAAAGGAGAGGCAGGTGCAGATAATACTTTTGAGGACTAAACATACCTGATATGAGCGCCATTTTTTTTCTGATCGGAATAAGTCTGGTAGCTGCCATCGGCTTTCTGATGGCCTTTTTGTGGGCTGTAAGCCGGGGGCAGTATGAAGACGACTACACCCCGTCTGTACGGATGCTGTGGGACGATGCGCCCGCTGCTCCGACAGTGTCATCCCAGCTACCCGAAAAGGCAAACCCCTCCTGAGCACATGACCCTGTTTTCTGTATCTATCCTATCCGGAACTTAATTTTTATAGACGCATGACTTCCAATCCAACGATCCCTGCCGGTCTGGGCACCCAGAGTCAGACTCTGGAGCGCTTCAGCTACGACAACACCATCGTTCGCAACTTTGCGATCGCATCGGTGTTCTGGGGGGTGGCGGGCATGCTGGTGGGCCTGATTGTGGCGCTCCAGTTTGTGCTCCCCGACTTCGTGCTCTGGAACGGGATCCCGATCCTGTCCTTTGGCCGAATCCGCCCGCTGCATACCAACGCAGTTATCTTCGCTTTTGTAGGTAACGGCATTTTTATGGGGCTTTATTACTCGCTGCAGCGCCTGCTCAAAACAGGCATGTACAGCAAGCTGATGAGCAACATTCACTTCTGGGCCTGGCAATCAGCGATTGTGCTGGCGCTGGTAACCCTGCCTGCGGGCATTAGCACCGGCAAAGAGTACGCCGAGCTGGAATGGCCCATCGACATTGCCATCGCCCTCGTGTGGGTGCTCTTTGGCGTGAACATGTTCCTGACCATCCTCAACCGCCGGGAGCGTCACCTCTATGTAGCCATCTGGTTTTACATCGCTACCTGGGTAACGGTTGCCATGCTGCACATCGTGAACAGCATGGAGTTGCCTGTGAGCCTGTTTAAAAGCTACTCGCTCTATGCCGGGGTGCAGGACGCGCTGGTGCAGTGGTGGTATGGGCACAATGCTGTGGCATTTTTCCTGACGACACCCTATCTGGGCCTGATGTACTATTTTATGCCCAAGGCTGCCAATCGTCCGGTGTACTCCTACCGCCTGTCCATCATTCACTTCTGGGCGCTGATCTTTATTTACATCTGGGCCGGTCCTCACCACCTGCTGTATTCTGCGCTGCCTGACTGGGCACAGTCGCTGGGTACCGTATTTTCGATTATGCTGATCGCTCCTTCCTGGGGGGGTATGCTCAATGGTCTGCTGACACTTCGCGGTGCATGGGACCGGGTGCGTGATGATGCGGTGCTGAAGTTTATGGTCGTAGCCGTAGCAGCCTATGGTATGGCCACCTTTGAAGGGCCTATGCTCTCTATTAAGAATGTGAATGCCATCAGCCACTTTACAGACTGGACCATCGCACACGTGCACGTGGGTGCGCTCGGCTGGAATGGTTTCCTGACCTTCGGTATACTGTACTGGCTGTTTCCCCGTCTGTATAAGACCTCGCTTTTCTCTTCGAAACTGGCCAACGTTCACTTCTGGCTGGGCACACTGGGGATCATTTTTTATGCCCTCCCAATGTACTGGGCTGGCTGGGTGCAGGCTGCCATGTGGAAGCAGTTTACCGATGAAGGTTTCCTTCAGTATCCCAACTTCCTCGAAACGGTACTTCAACTGACCCCGATGTACTGGACCCGCGCACTGGGTGGTACCTTATATATTGTGGGTGTATTTATCATGGTGTACAACCTCTGGCAGACGGCTGCCCAGGGCAAGTTTGTGGCCAATGAAGAAGCCGAAGCACCCGCACTGGAAAAAGTCGAAATCCACGCCGTCCGCAGGCACTGGCATAGCTGGATCGAAGCCCGTCCGCTTCAGATGCTGGCCTTCAGCCTCATCCTGGTAGCGATCGGCGGTTTGATTGAACTGGTGCCTACCTTCATGATCAAATCGAATATCCCGACCATTGCCTCCGTAAAACCCTACACGCCGCTGGAGCTTCAGGGACGCGATATTTACATCCGCGAAGGCTGCTACACCTGTCACTCCCAGATGATTCGTCCTTTCCGCTCCGAGACCGAGCGCTACGGCGA
>RDXT01000260.1 GCA_004292985.1 Bacteroidota bacterium | reverse complement strand
TGATGCCGCCGAGGTAGTCCATGCCGATCCAGTTGAAAAGCGGCATCAGCTTGTGGCCGGGCGCGTAGCGCGGCAGCGGAAACTGCTGCAACTGCTCCAATGGCATAAGGCTCACATTCGGGTGGCCGGGCGCAAATTCGCGTAGATCAATCGTGGCGCTTTTTTCCGCAGAGGCAGCTCGCTCAGGCACCGCCCGCACGGCTGTTTGTTTGATCGCAGGCGCTGCCATCCCTTCATAGATCCGCACTTCGTCCACATCGGCCAGCAAAGCCCAGTCCACCGTGGCGGAGTAGCCGATGTAAAACTCTTTGGTGCATTTACCGCCCAGGCAGAGGTCACCTTTTTCGGCTACCGTTTTCGAAAAACCCTCCGGACAAATACCATCCACAAATACTTCCTTTTTACCCGATGCCGGATCATACCTCAGCGTATAGTGATGCCATTGATTATCAAGATAATAGCCAATATTCGCGCGGTCTTTTCCATTAAATAAAAGAATAAAATCGTCCTGCGCCTGTTTGCCTGAGGCTGTGCGGCAATTTGTCGAAAACTGAAATCCGTCTTTCCGCATCGAAAAAAACAGGCTGTAATCGGAGAACATAACCCAGCGGCATTCAGGGTTAAAATCAAAGGCAGGATAGCGCAGCCAGAACTGGATCGTTACCGCCCCGGGCACCGTAACGCTGGCAGCAATGCGGTCTGCGCTGCCCCTGTCAAAGCGTAGGTAGGCCCCTTCGGTACCATTTTCCTTGTATGAGGTCATCTTCGGGCCTCCACTGAAGAGGGTAGTGCCCGTAACAGGCTTTCGCCAGTCATTTTCAAAATTCCAGTGGGCAATTTCGCGTACCTGCTGGGCCCGTATAAAAAGAGGCGCAAGTACAAGCAGGAAAAATAGCGGACGAAGGGTCATAAGGTTTTACAAAAAGGGCTGCGTATCCAGTCGCTTTGAGATGGCAAAGGCTGCATTGACGAGACCTACGTGGCTGTATGCCTGGGGAAAATTGCCCCACTGGCTGCCGTTGCGGGCATCTACATCCTCGGAGAGCAGTCCCAGGTGGTTACCATAGGAAATAAGCTGCTCGAAGGTGCGGATGGCTTCGTCCATGCGGTTGACCTGTGCCAGGGCTTCCACATACCAGAACGCACAAATGAGGAAGGTAGTCTCCGGGTGGCCAAAATCATCGGCGTGTTTGTAGCGGAAGAAGAGACCTTCGGGCGTTTTGAGTTCGGCTTCGAGGGCTTTGACATGCTCCTGCGCACGGTCGCTGCGGGGATCGAGGTAGTTCATGGTCACCAGTTGCAGCAGGCTCGCGTCGAGGTTGCTGGTGCCAATGGCCTGGGTATATACCTGACGTGCGGGATCAAAACAGGCTTCGATTTGTTTGGTCGCTTCCTGCGAAAGGCGCTCGGCCAGGTTCATCATGCTGTATTCTTCATAATGCCGGGCAATTTTCATCGCTGCCTGGCTGCCTGCCCAGTGAAAGAGGTAGGTGTAGGCGTGCATCTGGGCTTTGTTGCGAAACTCCCAGAGACCTGCGTCGGGTTCGTGCATGGTCGCTTCGATCTGCCGCAGAAAACGATAGACGAGGGGCAGCAACTGCCTGCGGTCGTGGTTGTCGCGGGTGAGGCGGCGGTCTGTAAACAGCGGCAGCAGCGAAACCAGCACCTGTCCATAGACATCGTTTTGGATATGCTCATAGGCCTGGTTGCCGATGCGCACAGGCGTATTGCCCTGATAGCCCGCGAGGGGCAGGATTTTTTCTTCGAGGCGGCTGTCGCCTGAGATCGAAAACAGCGGCTGGAAGCGGTGGTTTTCCGGCACATTTACCGCGATATTCTGGATATATTCGGCATAATGCTCCAGTTCGGTAAAATGCCCAAGATTGGTCAGGGCCTTGAGGGTATAATGCGTGTCGCGGATCCAGCAATAGCGGTAGTCCCAGTTGCGGGTGCTGCCGGGAGATTCGGGCAAACTGGTGGTGGTGGCGGCGATAATGGCACCCGTATCTTCGTACTGGTGCATTTTCAGCGTGAGGGCCGAGCGGATAACCGCTTCCTGGTGAAACTGCCCGATGGAGGTGCGTTTGACCCAGGTATTCCAGTAGTTTTTCGTTTTGTGGTAAAAGGTATCTACCGTCGCTTCGAGTTCCGCTTCGAGGGGCACGCCCCAGGTCAGGGCGATGTGGCGTGTTTCGCTCAGGACAAAGGGTTTTTCGTCGGCGATATAATTGAGCGGCACATTGGTGGTGAGGCGAACCTGTCGCTCCAGGCCCAGATAGCGGATATGGTTGGAGCCGAAGAGAGATTCAGGAACAATTTTTCCATACTCGCCTCTGGGCTGGCAAACGATCTTGATGCGGGGCGTACCCGAAACCGGTGCAATGCGGCGGCAAAGCATCAGGGGTTTGAAGTAGCGCTCAAACTGGCTGAAGCGCGGCGCAAAATCCACTACCTTAAACACCCCGTCGCTGCACGTAAATTCTGTCACCAGAATCGTGGAGTTTTCGAGGTAATACTGCCGGCTGCGGTACCCTTCGGTAGCCGGGCGGATCGAAAACTCGCCGCCGAGGTCTTTGTCAAGCAGGCCGCCAAAGAGGAAGCTGCTGTCAAACCGGGGCCAGCACAGCCAGCCAACATTTGCGTCTGTATCTACCAGTGCGAGGTATGCACAATTGCCGATAAGACCGTAGGGATAAGAATGCCTGCTCATAATATAATTTGGCGCTATGTGAACCTCCGTCATTTTTGGATAAAAACCAAATCTGAATCACAGCGAAGGCCGCACCGCCTGTACACAGAGCCGGGAAAATGTCCCTTTTATTGAGGCAAAGTTACGCGAAACAAGGTGCCTTTGCCCACTTCGCTCCGGAACTCCACCTGGCCCTCCATGAGCGCGACATATTTCTGTAAAATGTTGAGTCCCAGCCCGGTGCCCTGGATATGGGTGGCATTTTTTGCCCGGTAAAAGCGCTGGAACAGATGCGCCTGCTCCTCTTTGGGGATGCCGATTCCCTGGTCTTCGACCTCGATCAGCACCTCCTGCGCCCGTACAAAGAGCCGGAGAAAAATGCGCGTATCTTCGGGGGAATATTTTACCGCATTGGAAAGCAGGTTGAGCAAAACGTTGCGCAGGAGTTTTTTATCCGCCTGTATTTCACTGCTGCCTTCCTGTGAAAAGAGGATTTCTTGCCCTTTGCGCGCCTGCCCCTGCATTTCCTCGGAAATGTCGCGGCAAAACGATGTTGCGTCGAAACAGACAGCCTCCACCTCGATTTTGCCCTCTTCGAGCTTGGACAGCGACAGGAAATCGTCGAGAATATTGGTGAGGTTGCGCACATTTCCCTGAATCCGGTCTA
>RDXT01000840.1 GCA_004292985.1 Bacteroidota bacterium | reverse complement strand
GTTCTGCTGCTTGCGGCCCAGTACGCGGAAGAGGGTGCAGCTGCTTTCGGCGACGGTATAGGAACCAAATTCGGTGAGAATATCCGGCTCGGGCACCTCGTTTTCAGCGCAGATTTTTTTGATCGTGCGCACAATTTCCTCGATCACATAGGCATAGTCATACTCAAAATCGAGCGACTCGCGGAAGGGAAGGCCACCGCCGATGTCCAGCATCGTCAGTTCAGGATTGATCTTGCGGAATTTGCAATAGAGGTTCACAAATTTCCGGAGTTCGCTCCAGAAAAACGGTGTGTCGGAGATACCGGTATGGACGAAAAAGTGGAGCAGTTTTACCTTAAAATGCGGACTTTCCTTGAGGCGGTACTCGTAGAAGTCCAGGATTTCATCCTCACGCATGCCGAGGCGGCTGGTGTAGAAGCTGAAATCCGGCGGTTCCTCTGTCGCAAGGCGCATACCGAGGTTCATTGGCTCCTCGATCTCGTCCTCATAGAAGTTGAACTCGTCGCGGTTGTCGAGGATCGGGATGAGGTTTTTGAAACCATCATGGAAGAGGTCCACGACATTCTGCTTGTATTCGTAGTCTTTGTAGCCGTTGCAGATGATCAGGATGTCCTTGCTGAGGTTGCCTGAGCGGTGCAGCGACTCGATCATGGGGAGGTCGAATGCCGAAGACGTTTCGAGCATCACGTTGTTGCGGAGCACCTCTCCCAGGATGTGCTTAAAGTGCGAACTTTTGGTGCAGTAACAATACGTATAGGTACCCTTGTAGTCCAGGTTTCTTATCGCATCATTGAAGTGATCTCTCGCACGCTGGATCTTCTTCGAGACAATAGGCAGAAACGTACATCGCAGAGGCGTTTTGTACGTTTCCACAAGTTCCATCAGGTTGATACCGTGGAAAAAAAGCTCGTCGTCCGTCACCTGAAAGCCCTCAGGCGGAAACTCGTAGCTCTGCTGTACTAACTCTTGGTAAGTCTGCATCAGGTATTATCAAAAAAGCGCCGCAAGTTACGGAATCCCAGTGAAAAATACGGGATTTAATCCGTAAAAAATAACGGGAAATCTGCTGCCTCAGGGGTTCACAGTGACCCTTGCCAAACGGCGTACTTTCCCCCGCTGAAATACCAGAATCATTTCCGTGGGCGATATCTGGACACTCGCCTGTGGCACAGCAAATTGATCCGCTTCTTTGGTATTGACCAGGGCCTGCCGCACATAGTTGCCATCTATGTCCATAGACACCAGCTCGATCACCTGCCTTGCGCGGGCAAAGTTGGAAGGAGAGTAAGGTCTGGCCCTTTCTCCGGCCTGGATATCGAGGTTTTCGATGCGGTCGTTGAAAATGAAATGGATATTCTGCTGCGAAACCAGGGTCGCATAGGACAGCAGGTAGTCGGTGTCGCGCATGGCCTGGCGCTTGGGAATGCGCGAAGCAGACTCTACCTGGCCCTCCGGACTGATGTTGATCGTGATAATGTCGTTGCGGTAATAAATGTAGTAATAGTTGTAATAGCCGGAGCCATTGCCGGTCGCGACATAATCCGACATCTGCACCACATATTGCTCCTCACCGACCAGCACCGCACCGCCATCTGCCCGGAGGATAATGTCTTCAAATTCGTAGTTGTAAAAGGCCCGGTCGCTGCGGCGCTGCTGTCCCTTGGTGCGGATTTCGGGGTCGTCGTTTTCCGACTCGTCAAACATGCTCAGGTTCAGCTCTTTGGAGCTTTCGGTTTTGACCTCGCGGCGCAGCGGATCGTAGGTAAAATAGTAGATGCCCTTGATAAAATTGGAGCGCTCTTCGGCATATACACCCGCACACACAATGTCCTGATTACGAAGCACTTCCATGTGCATATCTACCAGAAACTTACCTCTGAGGTCGAGGGTGATCTCTTCGGGTTTGTCGAGGCCCGGATTGAGGGTAAGCAGCTTAAAGTTGTAGTTTGGTGCGCCATTGACCCGCTCTTTGGGAAGGTCGCGGTAGTTTTTGCCCAATACATACACATTGGCCTCATTATCAATGCGGAAGGATCGGATGTCGAAGAGGCCCTCCTGGTAAGGAAGCTCGAAGGTTTTGTCCCAGAGCGGAGTCATTTCATAGTCGAATACATGGACGGCAAAACGCTCCGGATTATTGGCTTTATTCGGTAACTGATAGTAAATCAGCACTTTAGACGAGTCTCTGGAAAGGGCCATATTATAATCCACGTCCTTGTCGCGCGGGAAACCATCAAAACTGGCTGTGGCTACGGTCTTGCCGGTGGCGGGTATCTTCATCGATACAGGGCTTACCACGCGGCTCATGAGCGAAGTGGAGCGCTGGCTGGCATTCACCCAGGTCGAAAACAGGTAAATGTTTCCCTGAAGCAGCACTGCAAACTCCGGACGCTCTTTCACGCCCTTGGTCCGAAGGTCCAGTTCGACAGACTCGACAGGTTTGAGGTTTTTGTCAAATTTCCGCAGAAATACACTCTCTTTTGTCAGGCGGATCGGGATCAGGATGCCCAGTGTGAGCGGCGCTTTGTTCTGAAACAGATAATAGCCCGATCCGTCCACGCCGATGATCGAAGGGGGCAGATTGAGGGCGCTTTCCACATATTCGGGTCCGAGCTGCAGGTCGAAAGCAGGTTTGTCCTGGGCAGAAAGAGGCGTAATCAGGCCCAGGCACATGGCCCAGAGGCTTACGTAGCAGGTAAACAGGCGGCTTATCATATTCTTTCGGGGTTAAAAACAAGGTTCAGATCAGGGAATCGAGGGCTTCACGCACGCTGCCATGCTTCAATAGCAGCGCCAGCGCTGAGTCATAGCCGAGGCCACTCTCTTCAGCTACCATACGTGCGCCTCTGTCTATGAGTTTTTCATTGGCCAGCTTCATATCCACCATCTTATTTCCCTTCACTCTTCCCAATTTAACCATGACGCTGGTAGAAATCATATTCAGAATGAGCTTCTGTGCGGTTCCGGCTTTCATCCGTGTGGATCCGGTTACAAATTCTGGTCCGACCACAGCCACCACCGGATAGTCCACGGCGGCAGCGAGGGGCGATCCTTCGTTGCAGGTAATGCAGCCCGTAGCGATGCCCCGTTCGCGGCAGGCTTTCACCGCGCCGATCACATAGGGTGTGGTGCCGCTGGCGGCGATCCCCACCACAAAGTCGCCCTCATTGATTTTGTGGGCTTCGAGGTCGGCCCAGCCCTGAGTGATGCTGTCTTCGGCAAACTCCACCGCTTTGCGGATCGCGCCATCGCCGCCGGAGATCAGGCCGATGACCCAGCCATGCGGCACGCCGAAGGTAGGCGGGCACTCCGAGGCATCAAGGATGCCCATGCGGCCGCTGGTGCCACTGCCGATGTAAAAAAGCCGGCCTCCCTGGCGCATGCGCTCATATACAGCATCGGCCAGCGCTTCAATCTGGGGCAGAATGGCAGCGATTACCTGGGGCACCTTATGGTCTTCGCGGTTGATGTTTTCGAGCAGTTCGCGGGTGCTCATACCCTCCAGGTGCTCGTAGAGAGACGCTTGTTCAGTTGTTTTTTGCATACCTGTACAGACAGCTAAAACTATTCCAGACGGCCCGCCCAGGTGATGCCCGCAGCCAGGTGTTGCAGGCACATGGGGTCGGTGAAAGTCTCTTCCGTATGCCCGATGGCTGTGTAAAACACTCTCCCCTGCCCTACTTCATTGGTCCAGGCGATGGGGTGGTCGCCCATGCCACCGGGAGAACCCATGTCGGTAACCGACTCGTCGAGCGAGTAGAGCACATGCACACCGGGGCGGTTGCGGGGGTTGGAGGTGAAGCTATACCACTCATCGGCGCGACGCCAGCGCTCAGGCAGGAAAAACGTGGTGGGATGTTCTCTGTCTTCCACAACCAGCTCACCTTCAGGCAATTGCGGGAAAAGCGTATGGTGTTTAAACTCAGCGCCAACGAGCGTTTCGTACCAGTCCCAGGGGTGCTCCGTATCTGAGGCAGCATGCATGCCCACCCATCCGCCGCCGTTTTCCATATATCGCTTAAAGGCTTCCTTTTGTTCGGGGGTAAATAATTCTCCGGTGGTAGAGACAAACACCAGCACATCGAAGCGGGCGAGGTAGGCATCATTAAAGACACCTGCATTTTCTGTCTGCACAATGGCCCATCCGCGGTCTTCGGCCATCTGGCGGATCACAGGCAGGGCTGTTTCTATCGAGGCATGGCGGTAGCCATTGGTTTTGGAGAACACCAGAATGGCTTTGGCACCCAGGTCACCCGGATCGGCCACCATTTCCGTATCAAACCTTGGTTTTTGCCACAGAAAGCGCACATTCCAGGCAACAAATGCCGCAAACAACACAAAAAGTGCGAGCAGGCTGAGGAGTGTCCATTTGAGAATTTTCTTCCACATGAGGCTAATGTAATGAGAGAAGCCGTAAACTTCAAAATCGGGCTACCCTTTCTGACCCTGTGTATAGGGTCCGAGAAAGCGATCTCCGTTAAAGTGGATCAGGTGCGTGGGGGCTTCAGCAATCCAAACCTCTGACTCCCAGGATATATCAGCTACAAATCTTGCCATCAAGGCCCGTGTGGAAAAAGCTGTTACGAATACCAGTCCCGCTTTTGACTTCGCAAACAGGGCAGACAACTCCGTTTGCCGCTTGGGATTCACAGGACCGTGACTTGTTACCGATTCGACTAAAATAAGCCATTCGCGCCGATGGTCATATATTACCACATCGGGCATTTTACCATGCGACTCTATCTCTACTCCCAGCGTCTGGAGTGTGGCCTTATCAAAATATCCCCATTTATCTCCTGTATCTCCTGCATATATGAGCTTTGCTCCGGGCGTGAAGCGGGGAGCAAACTCTTCGATGATTGCTTTTATCAATTGGCTGTGCTGGCCGGGACTTAGCAGCAATTCTTTCCCTTCCGCAATTTCAACGGGTATTTTTGCCACCTCTCTTGCCTTCGCATAACGTGCTGCGAGGGTTTGCTGTACTTCGTGATACGCACCCAGTTTAGCTGCCCATTCACTTGTGCCTTGTTGTTTTATCAGTTCTAATGCATGCTCTTCTATCTGATACACAGCTTTGGGGCTGTTTACCGGGCGATCCGGGTCGTCCGGATTATAGCATACCAGACCTGCCTCCACAAATTGATGTAGGGTCTCGCGGCGAAATGTCTCCCTCGAATTTGGAGCGTAAGAGACATCATAGGCCTCTTTAATAAAGCCCATAATCGGTGTTACACCCATCATTGGATTGGAGGCCTCCGACCAGGTGGAACCCGGCCTCAGGTGCAGCAGGGCAAGAAGGCATAAAGCCGAACGGTCATTCTGCTGTGCTTTAGGAAACCCAAGTTCTGCCAGAAGGGCGCGGGCTTCTTCGGTCAATGTTCGGAGCATAGGGAAAGAATCTTGTGATCAATGGCTTCCTGAGTGATGTGCGGGAGGCTTTTGGCCCATTCTCCAAGGATTTCGAGCTGATCTGTGCTGGGGTACCCAAGCCCCCTGAGATCTGTCGCATTTACCTGAGTATGCCCATTAAATTTCCTAAAATAATTATCAACAGCGCTTGAATTCAGATAGACAGACAAGCCATATGCTATTTTTTCAGGCAATCCTTCTTTCTTACAGTGAAATACGTTCAGGTGATTTTCGATGCCGATCCACTGGGCCGGAATATGACCGGGATTAAACACACAGGCCACAATTCGTTTTTTTTCCTCCTTAGCTGAAAATCGTTTCACCAGGGTATAATACCCAGAAGGATAGAGTTGCTTTTCGGTTTCAGGAGCGGAGGCAATCGCATTGTATTTTTTGAAGCCTTCTTTTGGCCAGGATATGTGTGTGTTGCCAAAATGCCCCGGATAGAGTAAAGGCACAGCGCCTGCTTCCGGATGCTTGCGCAGATACTGGCTAACCCGGAAATCCACCACAGGTCCTGTGGATACCCCAATATTGAGAGAAGCAAGGGTGTGGGTAAACAAGTTCATCAACCCGGCACTGTCTTCTTTCCCCGCAGTTGGTATATGGATAAATTTTTCCCTGTCTTCCGACTTAACAATATGCTCAAATGGCACCGTTACCATATGATAATCAGCAAATGTCCCATCAGTAGAGGTAGAAAGAGATACGAGGGGCTGCTGGGGTTCCTTTTTGAGATGAAGAATGATGTTTTCCTGAAGTACGTCATCCTCGCCAAATGCCTTGCTCCGGGATTCAAACAGATGAATCCGCCGGATAGACATGTGGCGTAACATCATCTCTCTGAATGACTTATAATACGGACCATTGCAAAAGCTGCGGGGAATAATCGCTACAATTTCGCCCTGTGGCCGGGCGGCGAGAATACTCAAGCTGAGAAAAGCAGAATATAGATTTACGGTCTCTATTCCTGCTGTGCGAAGTAGCTTTCGGTGCCTCGATGCACTGTTGATTTTGCGGTAAGGGGGATTCAGTATAGCATAGTCAAAGCGAGGAAAATTGGCTGCATATAGTTGAATGACAGCACTTTCAATAAAATCCTCCTCAATAATGGTTGCCTCCAGGGCCTGACCTGTAGCTGCGAATCGTTCGGTGCATACTGACAAATGCTGCTTCAACAGGCCTGCGAGCAAGGGGTCAATTTCGTATGCATGAAGCTTTATTTTTTGTATGTCAGGGCTTTCTCTGTGAATCCGGTTCAACAAGGCTATTGAAAGAGAACCAACGCCCGCTCCGGCATCTAAAATCTGCGCTTCTGCTGAATGAATTGTAAGGCCGAAGAGCGAGGCCATAAAATCCGCTATAGTTTGGGGAGTCATAAACTGCCCAAGTGTAGAACGTGTATCGGGCCGGAGTTTGCGGGCTACCTCACGCCGGCTTTTCTCTATATGGCTTACCATTGGCTTTCTCTCCTCAACATGGAGCAAACTACTCTCAGATGCAAGTTACACTTTTTTCTGTAAATCCCAATATTTTTAGAATTGACTTTTCCCCACGCCTCTCCCTCAAATTACGCCTTTGTTAAACCAGCATTAGGAAAATCTGAGATAAACCTGTATTTTCGATTCAAAGACTGGATTACTACTTAACCTATTCGCGGCCTATGAAACGAGGCTACTCATTTTTTTGTACCCTCCTGAAAAGCACTTCTGCCCAAAGAGGAGCCATTCTGCTGATTTTGCTGGCCTCTGGCATGGCAATGAAGGCACAGGGGGTCATTACGGGAACCATTACTGCCAAAGGATCGGGCGAGCCTCTGATAGGTGCCCGGATTGTACTGAGCGGAACACCGGTGGGAGCGCTTTCCGATGAAAAAGGAAACTTTAGTCTCCGCAGCCCGCAGGCGCCGCCCGTAATGCTCGAAGCTACCTACTACGGATATGATACGCTCCGCTTTCAGGTAAAGGCTTTTGACAAAGCGGTCGCCCTTATGCTGAATGAATCGGCTAACACCCTCGATGAGGTGGTTATCTCTACCAGCGCCTCTATCGAACGGCAGAAGCAGTCGCCGCTCTCGGTAGAGTCTATGAGCATCAACGCGATTAAAGAAACTCCCGCAGCCAACTTTTACGATGGCCTCGGCGCGCTCAAGGGGGTGGACCTTACCTCTGCCAGCATTGGTTTTAAGGTAATCAATACACGGGGCTTTAATGCAGCCGCTCCTGTGCGATCGCTCCAGATCATTGACGGGGTGGACAACCAGGCGCCCGGCCTCAACTTTTCGCTCGGCAACTTCCTCGGCGCTTCGGAGCTCGATGTGCAGCAGGTGGACCTGATCGTGGGAGCCAGCTCTGCCTTTTATGGCCCAAATGCGTTTAATGGCGTTATTTCCATGACGACCAAAAACCCCTTTATCCATGAAGGGGTATCGGCGATGGTGCGTGTCGGAGAGCGGGGAATGGGCGAATTTGCCTTCCGCTACGCGGAAGCCTTCGGTAAAAAAGGCTCTGAAAAACTGGCCCTGAAATTTAATGTCTATTACCTCCGCGTAAATGACTGGGAAGCCAATAACCTCGATCCGGTGGATGACTCCAAAGTGAGCGCCAGCAACCCCGGCGGTTATGATGCGGTGAACAGATACGGCGATGAAAACCTCACCGGAGGTATCAATAACGGCACCAGCCAGACCGACCAGTTCCTCAACCCCGGGCTGGGCCGCTGGTTCCGCACAGGCTATGAGGAGGTGGACATTGTGGACTATAACACCCGCAACGTAAAACTGGCAGGCGCGCTGCACTATCGCCTGCGGCCTGAGGTGGAGCTGATCGCCAGCAGTACCTTTGCCAGCGGAACCACTGTACTTCAGGGAGATAACCGCTACAGCCTCAAGGACATCCTCTTTTTCCAGCACCGCCTCGAAGTGCGCAAGGAAAATAAATTCTTTATCCGCGCCTATTCCACCAACGAAAATGCGGGCAATTCCTATGATGCTGTTTTTACCGCCTATAAACTCCAGTACCGCGTAAAAAGTGACCTCGAATGGAGCAAAGACTACCGCAACTACTGGACCGGCGGTGTGCCTACCTCACATCCGATGTACGTGCGGGGCGGTATGCGGGGCAAGGTTAAGAATTTTGAAGGCTTCCCGCCCCAGACCTTTCCGTACAACTACGATCTGGCCAACCAGGTGCTGGCAGCCAATCAGGACTCGCTGCTGAAGTACCACGACCTGGCGCGCACCTTTGCTGATACCTATCAATATCCCTATCTGGTGCCCGGATCGCCCGAATTTCAGACAGCCTTTGACGAAATCACCTCCACACCGCTGTCCAAGGGCGGTACCCGGCTGGTGGACCGCTCGGCGCTGTACCATATTCACGGAGAGTATAAGCTGAATCCTACCTGGGCAGATATTACAGTGGGGGCAAATGGCCGCCTGTACGCGCCTCTGACAGAGGGAAATATCTTCAGCGACAGCCTCACCTATGAGCGCGATACCTTAGACAATGGCAGCATTGTGAAAGTAGATTCGTCGTTTAAGCGGATATTTAACTTCGAAATGGGCTTTTACGGGGGAATTGAAAAGCGGCTGAACGACAATAAGCTGAAGCTGAACGCGACCCTGCGGGTGGACAAAAACCAGAATTTCAACTTTGTTTCGTCCTATGCTGCCTCTGCCGTTTATAACGCAAAGCCTAACCACATTTTCCGCCTTTCGCTCTCAGCGGCGGTGCGAAATCCGACCCTGGCCGACCAATACCTCTATTATGATGTAGGCCGCGCCAAGTTGCTGGGCAATATCAACGGCTACAAAAACCTGGCAGACACGGCAAGCCTGACCAACTTTTTTGAGAGTTTCCCGCTCAATAAAGATACCCTCAAGTATTTTGACATTGACCCAATCCAGCCGGAAAAAGTGCAGACGGTCGAAGTTGGCTACCGGGGTACCCTGCTCGACGGGCGCTTTTATGTAGATGCCGGATACTATTTCAGCCGCTACAAAGACTTTATCGGGTATAATATCGGAGTGGATCTGCGCTTTTCACAACTGTTTCCCGACCAGCTGATCGCAGCCCAGGCCTACAGGGTAGCCGCCAACGCACGGGATATCGTAACCACCCAGGGCTTTACCATTGGTATGAACTATTTCTTCAACAAGGGATATGCGATTAATGGCAACTATTCCTGGAATGTGCTCAATACCAACTCCGACGACCCGATCATTCCAGCCTTTAACACGCCGGAGCATAAGTTTAACCTCGGTGTATCGGGCCGCGACCTGACCCTGGGCAAACTCAAGCATACCGGATTCAGCGTCAATTACAAATGGATTCAGGGCTTTGTATTTGAAGGGTCGCCCCAGTTTACCGGACGTATCCCCACCTACAGCCTCCTCGACGCGCAGGTGAACCAGTATGTGCCCAAGCTCAAGAGTACCTTCAAACTGGGCGCATCCAATATCATGAACAATAAGGTGTTTCAGCTCTACGGAGGCCCCCGCGTGGGACGGATGGTGTACTTCAGTGTACTGACCGAGCTGAACCATAAATGATTTTCTTTATTTTTTTGTAACTCTTTATCAACCAACCCCTTAACCTAACCTTAAGGACTATGAAGCGACTCATTACAATTGCAGGCCTGATGCTGCTGACGCTGAGCCTGATGCAGGCCCAGACCCGATACCTGGATGAGGTATTTACAGGTGTAACCCGGACCACAGGAGTGGTGTACGGAAACAATATCACTGTGATCCTGAACCCACCTGCGGCTCAACCTCTGACAATGGATGTGTATGAGCCTACGGGCGATACCTCCCGCAACCGCCCGGTAGTGCTTGTGGGCACCACTGGCAACTTTCTTCCTGCGATTCTGAACGGCAGCCCTCAGGGCACGATCAAGGATAGTTCTGTAGTAGAAATCTGTACCCGTCTGGCCAAGCGCGGCTATGTGGCGATCTCTTTCTTCTACCGCCAGGGATGGGCTGCCTCCAACCCAGACCAGTCTGTACAAACTGCTACCCTGCTCCAGGCTGCCTATCGCGGCATCCAGGATGCACGTACCTGCGTGCGCTACCTGCGCAAGTCTGTTGCCGAAGGCGGAAACCCCCACGGCATCAATGCTGAAAAAATTGTCATCGGCGGTGTGGGTACCGGCGGATACGTTTCGATGGGTGCTGCTTACCTCAACACCTTCGATGAAATTCTGCTACCTAAATTTACCAACCCAACGACTGGCTCTCCCTATGTGGACTCCACGTTCCACGGCAACATCTGGGGAACCAACACAGCTACGCTGAACGTGCCCAACCACGTAGGCTACAGCTCCAGCTTCAACATGGCCTTTAACCTCGGCGGCGCACTCGGCGACTCTACCTGGATTCAGGACGGCGAAATGCCTTGCGTAGGCTTCCACACGCCCCAGGACCCCTTCGCTCCTTATGACATCGGTATCGTTATCGTGCCTACCACCGGTAACACCGTGATTGACCAGGCGGCAGGCAGCCTTGCCGTAGCCCGTATCAACAACCGCTTTGGCAACAACCAGGTGTTTGTAGATGCCAACATCAGCGATGCTTATACGACCGCTGCCAACGCCCTGAACAATGGCTACGAAGGCCTGTTCCCTTTCAACAGACCTTTTACCCCTGGTACCCTCGCTTGTGTGCCCGGCGTAAATCTTGCCTACGTACCTGAAGGTAGCCCCTGGCAGTGGTGGAATGAAGCTGCATTTATCGCAACCTGGGATGCTGCTACCGGCGGTGTACCTTTCCCCGGCGTAGTGATGAACTGCCGCGAAAAAGCCGGCAACCTCGATGCCTCTGCTACCAAAGGCCGCACCTACATTGACTCCGTGATGGGCTACCTCGCTCCACGTATGTATGCCAGCCTCGGCATCAACACCACCAGCGTCGAAGACGATCTGCTGGCTTCCTCTCTAAGCGTATATCCGAACCCTGCTGATCAGGTGGTATTTGTGCGCGTAAGCACTCCTGCCAATCCGATCCGCGAGCTGCGCCTGATGGATGCAACCGGACGTACCGTTGCCCTGCGCAGCCAGGTAAATGCACTGGAATCCTCGATCGAAACCGCTCTGCTGCCTGCAGGTATCTACCTGCTGGAAGTTACCGCCGAGCAGGGTCGCAGCACGAAAAAACTCATCGTGAACTGAGATAAAACAGGTTGATTTTTGTAATGCAGAAGCCGGTCCGAAAGGGCCGGCTTTCTTTTTGGGGGTCATCCTTCGATACGGTCCTATGGACCTACTCAGGGTGACAGGAACAGCCCCAGTGTCATCCTGAGTAAGCCTAAATAGGCTGTATCGAAGGATGACACACTCACTACAACACCCCCTTCGTACTGGGAATACCACTTTCACCGGGGATATGGGTGATGGCCAGACGAATGGCGCGGGCCAGGGATTTGAAGGCGGCTTCGATCATGTGGTGGGCGTTGCGGCCCGAAATGCGCACATGCAGGTTGCA
>RDXT01000259.1 GCA_004292985.1 Bacteroidota bacterium | reverse complement strand
GCTGATAAAGATCATCTCATCGTTTCGAAGTGTCCCTCTTTGGCGACCAGTACGAGAAATTCAGGGGCCTGCTGCGAAACGATGAGATGATCTTCATCAGCGCCTCCGGGCAGCCAGGGCGCTTTGACCCTACAGAAACTGACCTCAGAATCAACGACATACGCCTGCTCACCGAAGAGCTTTTCGACAAAATGATCCGCCACTTCTGCATCGAACTCGACAGCCGCATGCTCACCGACGCCATGCTCGACGAACTGGCCGAAATTTTCCGCAAGCACAAGGGCAAGAAAGAACTGAAATTCCGCATCCGCGACGAAAGCCTCCAGGCCGACATTCCGCTCGTGGCCTCCGAGTGGCAGGTAAATCCGAGCGGCGATCTGGTCCGGGGCATGGAAGAGCTGGGCCTGAAATGGAGTGTTACATAAAAAAAGCCACCCCTTTCAGGATGGCTTTCTTATATCACTGACTATCAGTCGCTTACACAAACTTAAAGCGGGTGCCTGCGTAGATAGCAGCTTCGCCCAGTTCCTCCTCGATGCGGAGAAGCTGGTTGTATTTGGCGACCCGGTCGCTGCGTGATGCAGAGCCGGTTTTGATCTGTCCGGTGCTCAGGGCCACAGCCAGGTCAGCGATGGTCGTATCTTCGGTTTCACCGCTGCGGTGGCTCATGATGCTGGTATATCCGCTGCGGGTAGCGAGGCTTACCGCTTCGATGGTCTCGGTCAGAGAACCGATCTGGTTCACTTTTACGAGGATCGAGTTGGCGGCTTTTTCGCGGATACCTTTGCTGAGGAAGTCCACATTGGTTACAAAAAGGTCATCACCTACGAGCTGTACGCGGTTGCCGATTTTGGTTGTCAGCTCTTTCCAGCCTTCCCAGTCATTTTCAGCCATACCGTCTTCGATAGAAACGATCGGGTAGCGCTTGCTCCAGTCTTCCCAGTACGAAGCCATTTCGCTGGAAGTAAATTCCTGGCCCGTGGATTCGAAGATATATTTTTTCTTTTCTTCGCTGTAGAATTCAGAGCTGGCCGCATCGAGGGCGATATAAATATCTTCTCCGGGACGGTAGCCTGCTTTTTCGATGGCTTCCATGATGGTTTTCAGCGCCTCTTCGTTGGAAGGGATATTCGGAGCGAAACCACCTTCATCGCCTACGTTGGTACCGAGACCGCGTTTTTTCAGTACGCTCTTCAGGGCGTGGAATGTTTCTGTGCCCATGCGCAGCGCCTCGCGGAAAGACTCAGCCTTGAGGGGCACGATCATAAACTCCTGAATATCAATAGGATTATCAGCATGGCTGCCACCGTTGAGGATGTTCATCAGCGGCACAGGCAGCAGGCGGGAGTTCACGCCGCCTACATAGCGGTAGAGCGGGAGGTCGAAGGTATCTGCAGCTGCGCGGGCTACAGCCAGGGAAACGCCCAGAATCGCATTGGCGCCGAGTTTGGCTTTGTTTTTTGTGCCATCAAGCTCGATCATCAGTTGGTCAATGGCAGCCTGCTCATAGATCAGCATGCCAGCCAGTTCAGGAGCGAGGATTTCGTTTACGTTTTGCACGGCTTTGAGTACCCCTTTGCCGAGGTAGCGGTCTTCGCCGTCGCGCAGTTCGATTGCCTCGTGCATGCCCGTGCTTGCGCCGGAGGGCACAGCAGCGCGGCCGATAATGCCGTCTTCAGTGGTTACTTCCACCTCCACGGTAGGATTGCCGCGGGAGTCGAGGATTTCGCGGGCGGTTACGTCGGAAATGTAGCTCATTGTTGCTTACAGTTAAGTTCGGCGGCGAAGATAAGGACTTTGTTTCAGTATTGCATCGTCAGTGGATGAAAGGTACGCCAACTATGCCAGAACTCCTGATACGCCCGCAGTTGCCGGAGGTTGGGATGCAATGCCGCAGGGGGCAGCGCAACTCCTTTGAGGTTGTAGGTTACTTCTCCGGCAATGAGGGTGTCATTTCGCAGCGAAAACACAGCCGAATCCGAGGGACGCTCAAACGCAAAAAAGCTCACACTGTCAGCCGCCAGGACCAGCAGCACCGGGACATTGCCCACCTTGTCATGGATGATGCGCTCGTTTTGCAGACGGTTCCAGTCGAAGGCTTTTGAGGAATCTCCTGCCACGACACCCAGCACCCAGGATTTATTTTGCCAGGAAAGGCTGTCTTTGCGGGTGAGGTCTCCCTTGCTTTTGCCCCGTTCGTAGTTTTTCATGTGGTCATATTCCTCCGCAAATACCGAATCGGCCTGCATAACAAGGCTGTTGGGATACAAGCTAAGCCATTGATACAAAGTCATTTGTGAACTGGGGACTTCAGGTAATATGGCCCCTTTCCTTTCTCCGGCAATGGCCTCGCCCGTTGCCTGCCGCCACCAGCTCCCGGTCGTTTTGTCCTCAAACATCGCATTAAAATGATCCATCCCCACCAGGCGAAACTCCTCGGGCTTACCCCCGACCAATGGCTCAAATACGCGCCCGGTACGGCATACGGTGCAGTAGGTAACCATAATCGGCTTGCCTCCCAGGGTGTCTTTTACCTGATGGTGATACCCCATAAACTGAATGGAATAGGCTTTTGCTTCATTCCCCACAGCCACGCCAATCACCAGTTTGCTGCTGTCGATCTGGTTTTCAGCGGCAGGCTTCATCAGCACCTGTGTCGGCTGGTAAAACATATGATCGGCAGACATCTGAAAATTAAACATAAACGCCACTGCCGCCCAGGCCACCACCGGAATCAGCGGAATCCACTTGTACTTCCAGTCGCTTCTGAAAAAGGCAAACGCCGCCAGACCCAGCAATACCACCCGGAAAACCCAGCGCCAGGTATATAAAAAATACGCAATCCCGATGCTTTCCATCTCCTGGCTGCCCGGCATGGGCATGATAAAGAAGACATTCAGCACCTCAAAAAGAAGAGCGGCAGCAATAGATATATAAAATAAGGTCTTCATATTCAATGGATTAGGCATTATTTACGCGGATCGGAGCCTGCATAGCCTGTCTCTAATATATAAAAATAATCCGGACAGGATGTTCCCGCAAGACACAGGTCTGATTTGCTTTTTTGTCGTATCTTATCGCGCCAACTTCACCTATTATGATAAGGAGCGCTCTAACCCTGTTTTTACTTAGCTTTTTACTCTCCTGCAACCCGGCAGGTATCGGAAGCGGAGGTAAAAAAAATACATTAGTCATGATTCCCAAGGCCACCGAAAGTGCGTTTTGGAAAAATGTAGAGAGGGGCGCCCGGAAAATGGCCGACTCGCTCCGCATCGAGCTGCTGTGGGCAGGCCCCGAAACCGAATCCAAACCTGAAAAACAGATCGAGCTGGTCCAGGACCTCATCAGCAATGGCGCAGGAGCCATCTGCCTGGCCCC
>RDXT01000258.1 GCA_004292985.1 Bacteroidota bacterium | reverse complement strand
GGTCGTTGTGCGGGGATTGGCTGTCGGATTGGCGATCAGCAGGTTGCTGAGGGTAGGTTCATTGTCCCAGCGGTAGGAGATGCCGCCCGTTGCGCGGAGCGAGGCAATGTCATTGATACAAATGGCCGTGTCAGCCCCGGCATAGGCAGGTGGCGCAGGCAATACGCGCACATACACGGAAGCAGTATCTGCGCAACCGCTTGAATCTGTGATGGTTACAATGTAGGTGGTAGAGATGGCAGGCGCTACCTGTGTCTGCGACAGCGCGGGCGTAAGCGCCGAAGCCGCAGGAGACCAGCTATAGGCTACTGCCTGTCCGCCTATATGCGAAGCGCTGATCACGGTAGATTCGCTGAAGCAAATGGTGTCTCCCGGCGCGGTGCGGGCATAGAATGTGAGCACCTGCACAGAATCCGTATTTACGCAGCCGTTGAGGTCGGTAACGGTCACGGTGTACATCTGGTTGGAGTCCGGTGCTGCCAACGGATTGGCGATGAGCGGATCGTTCAGGGCGAGGTTGGGTGTCCAGACATACGCCACACCACCGCTTGCCTGAAGCTGAATGGCAGGCTCACCGCACTTGGTCAGGGTGGGTCCGGCTTCTGCCGGAGGTAAAGGATTGATGGTCAGCACCATCGTATCCAGCTCTGTGCAACCATTGGTGTCGGTGACCGCAACGGAATAGGACTGGGTACTCAGCGGGAAGGCAATCGGATTGGCAAGGGAGTCGTCGTCGAGTCCGCTTGCATTCAGCCAGTGGTAGAGGACCCCGCCCGAAGCCTGCAACTGCGCTGTATCGTATATACAAATCGCCTGATCTACGCCTGCAAAGGCAGGAGGAAGCTGGTTGACAAACACCGTCATCGTATCTGTGTCGAAGCAGCCCGCCACATCGGTTACCGTCACTATATAGGTCGTGGTAAAGGCCGGGGAAGCCATCGGATTGGCGATATTGGGATTGCTGAGGCCCGTCGCAGGCGACCAGCTATACCCTACCCCACCCGAAGCGCCCAGTTGCACCGAATCGCGCCGACAAATGGTTACATCCGGCCCGGCCTGCGGGTCTATCACCGTCACGGTTACCTCCAGCGAATCGGCACAGCCCCAGACTGCCGTAACGGCTACCGTATAGGTTGTGGTCGTATCAGGAGACACAAAAGGATTGGAAATGGCTGTGTTACTGATGTTATAGGCAGGCTTCCAAAGGAAAGCAATACCGCCTGTTGACTGAAGCTGGATCGTATCACCGGGGCACTTGATGGTGTCGTTGCTCACCGTCAGGATGGGCAATAAACGCACCGTTTGCTTGAGCGAATCGCCTTTGGAGCAGCCGTTGGTGTCCGTGACCATCACGTAGAAGGTAACTACGGAGTCGAGCGTCGCGCCGCTATAGGTAGGCGAAGCCACCGGGCTGGCCAGGGTCGGATCGTCAAAAATGGCTGCGGGCGACCAGGCGTAAATCACACCTCCGGTGGCTGTAACCACCGTTCCGCCTCCCGAACATACATAGGGGTCAGAACCAAAGGTGGAAGTAGTCGGCAGCGGATTTACAATCACAATCATGGTATCCTTATCCGAACAGCCGGAAATATCGGTTACCGTCAGTGAAAATGCCATTGTATCTGCCGGGAAGGCAACAGTCGCAGGTCCGGCCAGGGTAGTGAGGAAGGGAGAAGGGTCCCACTGGTAGCCGATGCCGCCCGAGGCAGTTACAGCTACACTGTCACCGATACAAACCGGAAGATCAGGCCCCGCATTGGCATACATCGTCCGAACAAACACACTGTCCGTATCCTGGCAACCTTCGGCATCAGTAACGGTCAGGATATAGGTGGTCGAAGAGTCCGGACTTACGACCGGATTGGCAATCAGGGGGTTAGATACATTTACCAGAGGCGACCACTGAAAGCCGATAGCGCCGGAACCGCTGAGCGTAACACCCGGATCGCCGCATTTGACCAGGTCAGGCCCTGCATTGGCCACCGGAAGCGGATTAACGGTCACATTGATCAGGTCGGTTTTAACGCAGCCATTGGCATCGGTTACCGTTACCTGATATACGCTGTTTGTCAGAGGTGAAGCAATGGGATTGGCAATCTGGGTACTTGAAAGGCCCTGCGCGGGTGTCCATACATAACTCACCCCGCCCGAAGCAGAAAGGGGCACAGAAAGCCCGAAACAGATCTCCGTATCGGGACCTGCATTGGCAGGTGGCAGCGGATTTACATTCACCGTTACCTGAACGGTATCCAGACATCCCGTCGGTCCGGTTACCTGGGCTTCATAAACCGTCGTCGTTGTGGGTGCTACAAGGGGATTGGCAATAAATGCATTGCTGATATTCGTGCCGCTGATCCACTGATAGGCCACGCCGTTCGAAGCGGAAATCTGCACCGTATCGCCCACGCAAATGGTCTGCGAAGGACCGGCAGCAGCATAATAGGTCTGAATGGTCACCTGATCGGCCTTGGAGCAGCCTTTCCCATCCGTTACGGTAACGGTATAGGTGGTAGTTACCTGCGGATTGGCGACCGGATTGGCAATGGCGGCATTGCTGAGGGTAGCCGCCGGAGTCCAGACATAGCTGATCCCGCCCGTCGCCTGCAGCGGAACCGGAATACCCGGGCATTTGACCACATCGGGACCTGCATTGGCCGGAGGAAGCTGATTCACAATCACTTGCACCGTATCGAGCTTCTGGCAGCCAAAAGCATCCGTGATCGTCACCTGGTAGTTGGTCGTCAGGGCAGGAGAAGCGACAGGGTTGGCAATGGCGGCACTGCTCAGGCCCGCAGCCGGGCTCCATGCGTAGGTGGCACCGCCGAAAGCCTGAAGATTCAGGTTTTGTCCGAAGCAGATTTCTCCGTCTCCGTTGGCTCCTTTGTTGGTCAGAGGCGCTACCACTACCGTCACGGTATCGTATGAGGTTTTGTTACAACGGTTTATATCCTGCACTGCCACGATAAAGGTGAAAGTCTGTCCGGCATTGGCGCAGGTGGGTTGCCAGCATACCTGCCCGGTCAGGGGGTTTGTTCCGGAGAGCGTAACGGAAGCATTACCACCTACACTTCCGAAGGGTCCTGAAACCGGAATGGCTGTCAGAATATCTCCCACATCCGGATCGGTCGCATTCAGGGTATAGCAAACGTTCTGAAGGGGATTTACAAATAAGGTATCCCCAGTCCCTCCTCCGGTAAAGGTATGGCTGACCAGGGGCTTGCTGTAGGTGCCAATGACGACCGTAACTGTGTCATATACAATGTTATATCCCGGACAGTCTGCCGGGTCTTTCCCGCCGACAATGACCCGCACCGTATCCCCCTCCAGCGCACAGGGAGGCGTGTAACATACCTGGCCGTCCACGGGGTTGGTGCCGGAGGT
>RDXT01000257.1 GCA_004292985.1 Bacteroidota bacterium | reverse complement strand
GCCTGTGCCCGGCGACGGCGAGGTATTGATCCGGATATATGCCTCCTCTGCCAACGCAGCAGATTACCGGGCGATTGCATTTGGTATCAAAGCAAAACAGGGCATTTACGGGGCCGATATCGCAGGCCGAGTAGAGGCAGTTGGCAAAGGGGTTCGTCAGTTCAAACCCGGTGACGAAGTGATTGGCGAAATAGCGAATTATGGGTTTGGTGGTTTTGCCGAATATGTAGCCGTTTCCGAAGCTGCGCTCGCACTCAAACCTGCGAAGGTGTCATTTGAAGCGGCAGCAGCACTGCCCCTGGCAGGTGTCACGGCCCTGCAGGCCCTGCGTGACAAAGGCCATATTCAGCCCGGACAAGAGGTGCTGGTGGTTGGAAGCGGCGGCGGCGTCGGAACCTTTGCCGTGCAGCTTGCCCGCTATTTTGGAGCCAAGGTAACAGCGGTGTGCGGCACCCAAAACGTAGCCCAGAGCCTTGACCTCGGCGCACATACGGTCATTGATTATACCAAAGAAGATTTCACCCAAAGCGACAAACGCTACGACCTCATCCTCGCGATCAATGGTAACCGCAGCCTGCGCGCCTACAAGCGCCTCCTGAAGCCCCAGGGAATCTATGTGATGGTGGGCGGGGCCTTGTCGCAGATTTTCAGATCGCTGATTTTTGCTCCCCTGATGTCGCTGGGTTCCAAAAAAATGCTGACGCTCAACGCCAAATCAACCCCGCAGGATATCGCTTTTCTGGCCGCACGCGCAGTCGAAGGCCATATCCGGTCGGTCATAGACAGGCGTTACCCGCTTGCCCGGACTGCCGATGCGGTGAAATACGTCACCGAAGGCCACGCGAGGGGAAAAGTGGTGATCGAAGTGGTCCCGGCATAACGCCCCCCTGCTTTCACAGACCCGTCATCCGCTCGATATGCTCCGGATAGCGGGCACCCAGCACGGCGATCTTCGAGGTCAATAGTTCGATCTCCAGCATTTCTTCCGTACTCAGCATAACTGTCGCAGCGCGGTTGTTTTCGAGCAGGCGCTCAGGCTTGGTCGTACCCGGGATCGGCACAATCCAGGGCTTGCGGGCCAGCAGCCATGCGATGGCAACCTGTGCAGGTGTGGCCTCTTTTCGCGCTGCCACCTCAGCCAGAAGCGCGATCAGGGCCTGGTTGGCCTTCAGGGCTTCGGGGGTAAACCTCGGCAGGATATTGCGGATGTCGCCGGGGGCAAAGGTCGCTTCTTCGGCGATTTTGCCTGTGAGATAGCCTTTGCCGAGCGGACTGAAGGGCACAAAGCCGATACCCAGCTCCTCCAGCGTGGGCAGCACCTCTTCTTCGGGCTTCCGGGTCCACAGCGAGTACTCGCTTTGCAGAGCGGTAACGGGTTGCACCGCGTGCGCGCGCCGGATGGTCTGGGCACCTGCCTCCGAAAGGCCGAAATGTTTCACTTTGCCTTCCTGAATCAGGTCTTTTACGGCACCGGCCACGTCTTCGATTGGCACTTCGGGGTCCACCCGGTGCTGGTAAAACAGGTCTATGGCCTCGATTCTGAGTCGTTTGAGGGAAGCCTCTGCCACCTCGCGGATGTGCTCAGGGCGGCTGTCTAACCCACTCCAGCCCGGACCGCTTGCCGCAGGTTTAAAGCCAAACTTGGTCGCGATCACCACCTCCCCGCGAAAAGGTTCCAGCGCCTCGCCCACCAGTTCTTCGTTGACATAGGGGCCATAGACCTCCGCCGTGTCAAAAAAAGTAATGCCCTGCCCGACTGCGGAGCGGATCAGCGCGATCATCTCCTGCTTGTCTGCCGCCGGACCGTAGCCGAAACTCATACCCATGCAGCCGAGGCCGATGGCCGATACTTCGAGTCCGCTCTTGCCAAGTGTACGTTTTTGCATCTTTGTATGCTGAGTGAATGGAAATCAGGTTCAGGAAACGGGCGCCTGCCGGAATTTCAGCGGACTGCAACCCGTATGTTTTTTAAAGAAATTATGAAAATGCGTTACCTCCTTAAATCCCAGGGCGTAGGCAATCTCGGCAGCACTCCAGGCACTGTGTCTGAGCAATATTTTCGATTCCTGTAAAATCCGCTCCGAAATCAGCTGGGTGGTAGTTTTATGGGTTACTTCTTTGACAACCCGGTTCAGATGGTTTACGTGCACATGCAACTGAGCAGCGAAATCGGAGGCGGAGCGCAGGTCTAAGCTCTGGTGCGTGTCGTCTATCGGAAACTGGCGCTCCAGCAGTTCCAGAAACAGGGTAGAAATCCGCTGGGAGGCGTTGAGGGTCTGTTTGTCGAATGTCGAGCTCGGCTGGAGTTTCATCGCGAAATGCAGCAGCTCAAATACGAGGTTGCGCAGCACATCATATTTGTGGATATAGTCAGAATTGATTTCCGCAAACATCCGCTCATACACGGCACTGGCCTGCGATACCTGCTCGTCGCTAAGCTCAAAAACGTGGGAAGCGCCAGGCTGAAAAACCGAGTACTGGCTTAATTTTCCGTATTGATGAAAAAAATGCTGGTTAAAAATACAGAAAAAACCGCTGCGGATCTGCGCCGTATGCTCCCATTTATAGGGAATCTGCGGATTGGAAAAAACCAGTGCCTGCTTTTGCACCTCGATCACTTTATCCGCAAAATGTACCTTGCTATGCCCCGTAAGCAGGGTGATTTTATAAAAGTCCCTCTTTTTGTAGGGCACAGGCCGGGCCTTTTCGCCTACAAAAGGCTCCAGTTTAAATACATTAAAATGCCCGATTTCATTCCGGATACCCTCCGGCATCCAGTCAAATTTCCGCTGGTAAAACTCCTCTAATTTTTCGATATGCTCCATATTACCCAATATACACGTATCAAACATCATAAGCGCGGTTTATTTGCTCAGCTTTTTTTCCGCACGTACTCCTGGTTAAATGCATAGACCAGGCTGAGATTCCAGACAAAGCTTTTGCCCGCGATTTCCGTGTGAATAGACTGGTTGAGGATAGACTGAATGCTTAGGGGAAAATGGCGGTGGGCCAGGGTCACGGTGGCTGTCGTATAAAAACCGGCTTTGTCGTCCATCCGCAAATAATATACCTGCGGAAAAAACTTCATATACACCTGTTTATTGAGCCTGATATTCGAAAAATTGGCGTTCAGGGTAACGAAATGTGTATTTCCTGTGGTGCCGGCATCCAATCCATGCGAATACAGGTAGTACATGCCGATGCTGACATATTTTTTCACGAAATAATTAGGTGAAACCTCCGTAGCGATATATCGCCGCGAGACCATAGCCGTGTCAGGCAGTCCGTTTGCGACCATCGGCGTTTCCCGGAACACCAGCGCGGGGTGCGCCCCAACCTGGAGGAGGAACTTATTGGTTTTCACCACTTTATAACGCCACCAGAAGATCATGGACCAG
>RDXT01000839.1 GCA_004292985.1 Bacteroidota bacterium | reverse complement strand
TCAATGTCTCTGTGCGAAATTACGCCGCTAAACTCCCACAAACATTGCTCCACCCAATCAATGAATTTTATACTCTATGTGCGGTATTGCCGGAATTATTTCGCTAACTAATGCTTCCCCGCCCCCGGAGAGCCTTATTGTGAAAATGACTGACCGAATCAGCCACCGTGGACCTGATGGAGAGGGTTTTTTGTTCTCTGAACATTACCCTGAAGTGTGGGTCGCCCGCCTGAAGGAGGAACGCCCCCATGCGATCATCAACCAGCGTGTTTTCAGGCGGCCTGTGCTGATCGGACACCGCCGACTTTCAATCCTGGACCTGAGCCCGCTGGCAGGACAGCCGATGCGAAGCTATGACGATACGGTATGGATTACCTTTAATGGGGAGATATACAACTATCTGCCGCTGCGAAAGGAACTGGAGGCGCTGGGCTATGCTTTCCGGACGGATCACTCGGATACGGAGGTGATCCTGCATGCGTACCAGGCCTGGGGGAAAGAGGCCGTGCAGCGTCTGCGGGGGATGTTTGCTTTTGCCATCTATGACTCGCGCAAAGACCTGCTGTGGATCGTGCGGGATCGCGCCGGTATCAAACCGATGTATTATACGATTCATGAAGGGCAGTTTTATTTTGCCAGCGAGCTAAAGGCGATCCTCGAAAATCCGGCTATTCCGAGGAAAATCAATGAAAGAGGCTTGTATGATTATCTCACCTTCCAGCGGGTGCCGCCGCCCGAAACGCTGTTTGAAGGAATTTATAAGATGCCGGCCGGAACGGAACTGAGTATCTCCGGCGGCGTATTTGAAGGGTTTAAGCCCTATTGGGATGTGTTTGACGGGGTGGAGCCGTTTAAAGGCACGGAGGCTGAAATGGTGGAGGCCCTCGATGCATTAATGCTGGAATCGGTAAATCTGAGGCGGCAGTCGGATGTGCCCTATGGTGTGTATCTTTCGGGAGGGCTCGACTCGAGCACCCTCGTAGCCTATCTTTCGGGCCTGATTAAAGACCCCGTGAAGACCTTTTCGGTGGGGTATGCGGAAAACGAATCGCACACGAGCTACAAAAATGAGTTTCCCTTTTCCCGTAAAGTCGCCGAGCAGTTTAAGTGTAATGCATTCGAAATAGAGGTTACCCAGCAGCAGTATATAGATTTTTCGCCTGCGATGACGGATTTTTCGGATGAACCCAACCCGGATCCGGTGGCTGCTTCTTTGTATTTTGTGTCTAAGCTGGCGAAGGACAATGGGGTAACGGTGTGTCTGGGCGGTGAAGGGAGCGACGAACTTTTTTGTGGGTATATCGAATGGCGCTACCAGGCAGAGTTTGATCGCGTGGTGCGTAATCTGGGCCCGGCCAAGGGCCTGCTGAAACCCTTTTTGCAACTGCCGCTCGTGCAGAAGCGGAGGCCTTTCTATAATAAGTGGTATGAGCGCCTCGAAAATAGCAATCACATGTTCTGGGGAGGCGCTTTTGCGATGGAAGAGGGGGAAAAACGGGGGTTACTTTCAGATTCTTTCCTGAAGAGATTGGGGGGATACAACTCTTGGGACGCGCTGGAGTCTTGGTATCAGCAGTTTATGGACCGTGCCCGTTTGCCCGATATTTTGCTGGACCGTCTGGATAAGATGGCGATGGCTGCCGCCGTGGAGGGCAGGGTGCCTTTTCTGGACCACCATGTCATCCGTTTTGCAATGGGGCTGCCAACCTCTTATAAAATCAGAGGCCAGGAGGAGAAGTATATTCTCAAAAAGACGATGGAGAGCCGTTTGTCAAAGGATATTATTTACCGGGGTAAAATCGGATTTTCGTCGCCGATCCATGAGTGGATTCAGCAGCAACTCGGCGTTTTTGCTCGGGAGAAAATTATGAAATTTAATGAGCAGACCCAGGTATTTGATTCACAGGCGCTTTCGCTGATGCTGAGTAATGCCGACGGTATTGGGATATGGCGCTTACTGAATATTGCATTGTGGTGGGAGAAATTTATTGAAAACGAATAGCTCAGGTATGAATGAACCCCGGTCCCTTGCGATTTCTACCTACTTTCGTCACCATGCAGTGCATGGGGGATATAAGCAGATACTGGCCTATACGCAGCCTGTGGCGACGCTGGGGCATGATGAGCGCTATCCCGAGCGGAGCGGCTGGCTGCGGCAGCGCTATCGTTTTGTGTTTGAGGGAGATGCGCGAAGATACGTGCGGCATACGCCTGTGGACCTGGTTCATATTCTGTATGGAGAGGAATATTTTCGGTTTTCGCACCGGATACTTCCTGTGCCGGTGGTAGCGACCTTTCACCAGCCGCCCGAACTGCTGATGCGAGAGTTGGTGCATGGCGATGTGCAGGGCAGGGTAGGGGCCTGGATGCATCAGTTGAGTAAGGATCGTTTCCGGGGGCTGGGTGCGGCGATTGTGATGACGGATTCGCAAAAGGAAGTGCTATCTTCCGTGATGCCAGGGGATAAGATTCATGTTATTCCCCTGGGAATAGATATGACAGAGCTGGGCAGACGGTTTCGGGAAAATAGTCGTACAAGGATTCCCACACAGATTCTGACCGTAGGCGAATGGATGCGTGACTGGGATTTTTACTTTCAGTTTGTGGCATATTGCCTTGAGCAGCGCCCAGAATGGGAGTTTTTGTTGTTAAATCGCCGCCTTCCTGCGGAGCGCCAGCAACAGGCCGAAGCACTGCCCAATGTTCGGCGTCTGCCGGATGTGTCGGATGATGTATTGTATGAAGCCTATGCCAGCTCGGCCTGTATGTTTTTGCCCTTGAGCGGAGCCGCAGCCAACAATTCCGTGAATGAGGCGCTGGCGCTGGGCTGCCCTGTTGTGAGCAATATTGGCGCGTCTTATCTTTCAGGGGATCATTTTCGGCTCTTTGAAAACAAATCTCTTTCGGGAGCGCTGGCGGCCTGTGAAGCTTTCGCCGACCTGACCGAAACGCAGCACACATCGCTCTCTTTGTCAGCACATGAAAAAGCCCGCACGCTGGACTGGCCCGTGATTGGTGCGCGAACGCTGGAAGTGTACCGTAAAGTCCTGCCCTAAACCATGTAAGATTCCCAGGACATGTGCTGCTGACCAGACTTGACACATAGCAATGTTTATCCCTACTTGCAATCGTTTATGATGTTCTTTCGCGCAAACTAACCACACACCTAATATTAACTTATGTCAAAGGCTCGCATTCTGGTCACAGGAGGTGCCGGTTTCATCGGTACGGCGATTCTCTCCGAACTTACCCGGTACGGGTACGATCTCTATGTGCTGGATAATTTTTCTTTCGGCAAAAGATCCTATCTCACCCTGCCTGAAGATCATATTATCGAAGCCGACATACGCGACCGGGAGGCCGTGGCAGAGGCTGTCGCTTCCGTTTCTCCGCACCATATCATACACCTCGCGGCGATCCATTTTATTCCCTATTGCAACGAACATCCCTTCGAATCGTCAGATATTAATATCAGTGGCACTATGGCGGTACTCGATGCTGCCAAGCTTGCGCCTGAGCTGAGAAGTGTCTTTTTCGCTTCCACAGCAGCTGTATATCCGATTTTCGATGGTCCCCTGGCCGAAACCCATACCCCGCATCCACTCGATATCTATGGCCTCAGCAAACTGGCCGGCGAAAGACTCTGCCATGCGTTTTATCTGGAGACAGGTATTCCAACCATCGTATGCCGCTTTTTTAATGCTTTTGGTCCGATGGAGACCAACCCGCACCTCATTCCGGTGATCCACCAGCAACTGCTGGAAAAAGGCCCCCAAATTCAGTTGGGCAACCTGGATACGCTGCGCGACTTTATCCACGTCTCAGATATGGGCCGGGCTGTGCGTATGCTGCTGGAGAAATTCTCCTCCGGATACGACACCTTCAACCTCGGCAGCGGGGTCGAATACTCAGGCCGCGAGATTGTGGCTGCTTTTGAAAAGAGCCTCGGACAAAAAATCGAAGTAGAACAGGATCCCAAGCGTATGCGCCCTTCCGACCGCAAACACCTGCTGGCTGATGTCAGCAAACTCCGCGCGTATATTGACTGGAAACCTGAAGTAGGAATCACTGAAGGGATCGCTACGCTGTATCAGGGAGAAAAGGTATGAGCGCCCGGCCCCAGGTAGTCTTTTGTACAGACGGCATTTTTCCGCATGCCATCGGCGGTATGCAGCGTTTTGCGCGTCTGCTGATCGAGTCGCTGGCCACTGCGGGGCAGATAGAAATTGTGGTGATCCACCCGCACCGTGATGTACGTATCTTTGAGGCCTTCCCGGAGGTAAAAGAGCTGTATGTGGATCCGCTGCCGGGTAAACGAAACTATCTCACGGAGTTATATGTCTATTCGAAGCAGGTGTTTACGCTGCTGAAAGACTATCCGAAGGCCTGGATATACTCGCAGGGCCTCTCTGTGTGGTACAAGGCCGGCACATTGCGCAAGCGCCTGATCATTCACCCGCACGGTCTGGAGCCCTTTCAGGTGCTGACCCGGAAGGAAAAACTCAAAACCTTTCCGCTCCGCATCACTCTTGCCTGGCTGTTTAATAAAGCCGGAAGGGTTATTTCGCTGGGTGGCAAACTTACAGGCATCATCCAAAGCCATATTCTCCGCAAGGACACGCAGGTGGTGGTGATCCCCAATGCTACCTTGATTCCGGCGGAGTTTGCGAAAGCGCCTGCAGGGGAAAATACGATCCGTTGTCTGTTTGTAGGGCGATTTGCCTACAACAAAGGGATAGATGTATTGATGGCTGCCATTACGAATCTGGGAGAGGCTGCCTCGAAATTTCACTTTACCCTGGCTGGAAAAGGGGAACTGTATGAGGCGTATCGCGAAAGATATGCCGCCGAAAACATTGATTTTCTGGGATTTGTAACGGATGAGCAACTGAGTCAACTGTACAAAACGCAGGATCTTTTTGTGTTGCCCACCCGCTTCGAGGGGATGCCGACGGTGGTGCTGGAGGCTATGGCGCACCAGATGCCAGTGATTGTGTCTGACGTGGGGGCTTCTGCCGAGCTGGTAGATGCGCAAAACGGGTATCTGATCCCTCCGGGCAGCGAAAGTGCCCTGACAGAGGCGCTGCTGCATTTTGCCGGGCAGACACCCGAAGCGCGACAGCAACTGGGTACGAACTCTCTGCGCCGCGTGGAGGAGTCTTACACCTGGCCGCAGGTAGCCGCCGCTCACCTGAAATTGTTTACATGAGCTTATACACACCCATTTGACTCGTTTTTTAGGAAAATATTTTGAGGTGTTTCTGTATCTCCCGCTGTTATATATACTGGGAAATATCTTCGCGCCCCTCTCTTATGTCCTGTTTGCACTGGCAATCATCGGGCTTGCACTGCGCAAAAAGCACCACCAGATCATTATTTTCCTGCTGATTATTTTTATCATAGGCGACAGCCGCCAGCTAACGGTATTTTTTTTCAAAGAGATGCGGACCATTGTTCTGCTGATCCTTACCATGATTACCTTCGGGGATTTGCTGAGCGGTAAGTACAAGTTCAGGCGTCTGTTTTTGTTGCTGGTGCCCTTTTATGTGCTTTCGCTGATGGCCGCAGCCCGCAATTTTGAGCCGGGCCTTTCCATCTCCAAAGCCACCTCTTACTTCTTGCTGATCTTTGTGGCGATGCACTACTTTAACCACCATGTGATCACCAGTGGCTGGGTTTTGCTCAAAGATGTAGTCTATTTGTCCTCGCTGGTGCTGATAGTGGGCTTATTTCTGATTGTTTTCAATTTTGAACTGGCCTATTTCTATACTTCGGGCAGATACAGAGGGGTATTTGGCAATCCAAATGGAATCGGGGTGTATGGTACGCTGATATTTATCATCTACTACCTCTATCTTCATTTGCTTAAGGGTGAATCTTCTATCATCAATCGCTATATTCTCTTCTGGGGGCCTCTATTACTGTCTATTGTACTGAGTTTTTCGCGAAATGCGCTTGCTTCATCCTTCATTTTTGTGATGATGACCTATATACACCAGGGAAGTTCTGCCAAGCGGGTGGTGCTATATGCTGTGGTGATTCCAGCGATAGTGTTTCTGGTGATGAATATTGAAGACATTATCCGACAACTGGCGGCGCAGGAAATTGGCAGGGGTCTGCGCTTTGAAACGGTCCTCGATGGTTCGGGTCGTTTTCTGGCCTGGGGATTTGCCTGGGAAGAGTTTGTCAAAAATCCCTGGATTGGCCGGGGTTTCGCTTTCGAGGAAATTCTGTTCCAAAAACACATGCCTAAGTGGCTCTATATCACAGGCCACCAGGGCGGCGTGCACAATTCCTTTCTGGCATTTCTGATGAATACAGGCGTCATCGGTACCGTAATGATTCTGGCCTTTTTTTACCAATGGATCAAGCGTATTGCAGAGTCCCGGCTGATTATGCCCATCATCTTTGCGACAGCCTTTTCAGCCTTTTTTGAACCCTGGCTCAACTCTTCGCTCAATGCCTTTACGGTTCATTTTATCCTGATGATTCTTTTTTACACCCATTACCCCAAATACAGGCCTGTCCCTGTTGTGGCATGAATGTACTGTTTTTATACTCCGAAGTAGCTGCCTACTTTTTGTCCTGCGCCGAAACGCTGCACAGGGTATATGGCTGTCAGGTGCATGTGGTCCGCTGGCCCGTCAATCCGGAAGCGCCATTTAAGTTCCGCGACTACGAAGGGGTCATATTTCATGAGCGTAAAGAGCTGGATGACAAGGCTTTATATGAGTTGTATGAACGAATTGCACCCGAAGTTGTATATGTTTCGGGCTGGATGGACAAAGGCTATGTGAAACTGGCACGCGAGATCCGGAAAAAAGGCATACCTGTCATCTGTGGCAGCGACAACCACTGGCGGGGCGACCTTCGTCAATGGGTCGCAGCAGCGGCAAGTCCCTTTGTATTAAAGCCTGCCTACAGCCATTTCTGGGTGCCGGGGCTTTACCAGTTTGAGTTTGCGCGGCGTATGGGATACGACCGGAGAAACATTCTTACTGGTATGTACTCGGCTGATACACAGTCATTTCTGAAGGCTGGCGACATCGCCCTGGAACAAAAGCAGGACCATTATCCGCATGTATTTCTCTATGTTGGCCGCTACGTAGCCTCCAAAGGCGTGAGCGACCTCTACGAGGCATTTGTGCGGCTCTCTGCCGAAACCCGGCACGACTGGCGTCTGCTGATGGTGGGTGCCGGGCCAATGCAGCAGCAGATGCCTGCGCACCCTGCGGTCACGTTTCGGGATTTTGTGCAGCCGGAGGAACTGCCGCAACTGGCGGCCCAGGGAGGCTGTTTTGTGCTGCCCAGCCGCAACGAACCCTGGGGCGTGGTGATGCATGAGTTTGCCGCTGCGGGTCTCCCGGTGCTTGCCTCTGATGCCTGTGGGTCGGCTACGGCCTTCCTGCGCGATGGCTACAATGGCTATGCCCATGCGGCAGGAGACCCCGGGTCACTGCTCGCGGCCCTGCGCAGGATCATTGAAACGTCTGATGAACAGCTCCTCCGGATGGGGGAACGAAGCCGCGAGCTGAGCCGGCAGATAACGACAGAGTCCTGGGCTGCTGCTTTTATGAGTGTTTTACCCAACGTTGAATAAGCGCTTATGTGTGGAATTGCTGGTTTTGCCGGAGAAAATGACCTTGTACTTGCCCGGCAAAGGGTGGAGACGATGACCCATCGTATCGCTCACCGGGGACCTGACGCTGCGGGGTATTTTGTGCGGGAGCAGATTGCTTTCGGGCACCGCAGGCTTTCGATTATTGACCTTTCGGAGGTGTCCAATCAGCCGATGACCGATCCTTCGGGGAGATATACGCTCATTTTTAATGGGGAAATCTACAACTTCCGGGAGGTTCGCGAGGAACTGATCGCTCTGGGCTATGTGTTTCATACTCAGGGAGATACCGAAGTAATTCTGGCCGCGTATATCGAGTGGGGCAGCGAGTCTGTGCACCGGCTCAACGGCATGTTTGTCTATGCGGTCTGGGACGATCTCGAAAAAAGCCTCTGGATGGTGCGCGACCGTCTGGGGATCAAACCTGTGTATTATACCTATGCAGGTGGAAAGCTGATTTTCTCTTCAGAAGTACGCTCTCTGTTGTCTTCGGGCTATGTACAGGGGAAAATCAACCAGCGGGGCCTGGCCGAATACCTGCAATATTATACGGTACACGCGCCCGAAACGCTGCTCGAAGGCGTGCGGATGCTTCCTCCGGGATACAGCCTGCGCTGGCAGGCGGGCCAGATTCAGACGGAGGCCTTCTGGAAACTCACCGGATATAGCCACAAGGCCGAAGGCCAGACCTACCAGGAGGTGTGCGCTGAGGTGCGGGAACTGCTGCGGGCTGCGGTGATGCGGCGGCTGATCAGCGACGTGCCTTTCGGGGCCTTTCTGTCGGGAGGGATAGATTCCAGCGCCATTGTCGCACTGATGGCCGAGGGTTCTACCCAGCAGGTCAACACTTTCTCCGTGGTTTTTGACGAAAAAGAATACGATGAGTCGGTCTATGCGGAGATGATTGCCCGCAAATACAACACCCTTCACCATCCGATCAAACTTCGCCCTTCGGACTTTCTGGAGGAACTGCCGCATGCGCTGGAGGCGATGGACCACCCCAGCGGCGACGGTCTCAACAGCTATGTCGTTTCTCAGGCGACCAAAAAAAGCGGCTTTACCGTAGCGCTTTCCGGACTGGGGGGCGACGAATTATTTGCCGGCTATCCTGTATTTAAACGCTACCAGAAACTGCGGCAACTGGCGCCGCTCTTCGCCCTGCCCCTGGGTCTGCGCAAAGGGGTGGCCCAGCTTGCAGGTGCGCTCTACCGCAACCACAAGACCGCCCGTTTACAGGAAATCCTGACCCTGCCCAAAAACGACTTCAGAAACAGCTATCCCATTTTTCGCAAGGTATTTGACCCGGCAGAAATTCAGGGTTTGCTCAAGGAGGCACCCAAAGAGGTTCATTTGCTGGAGCAGATCTTTTCGGAGGGAGAGCTGGAACAGATTAGCCACATGCCGGTCTTCAGCCAGGTGAGCGTGGGAGAAATAGCGACCTACACCCAGAATGTGCTCCTGCGCGACACCGACCAGATGAGCATGGCCCATGCCCTCGAAGTGCGGGTGCCCTTTTTTGATTATACCCTGGTCGAATACAGCCTGGGCATTCCGGACGTATTTAAAAACCCGGTATATCCCAAAAAGTTGCTTGTGGATGCGATGGGGACCCTTTTGCCGCATGAGATTGTGTTTCGCAAAAAAATGGGCTTTTCTTTTCCCTGGCGGCAGTGGTTGCAGGGAGAATTGAGGGACTTTTGCGGGGCCAGCCTTAAAAGTCTCGGAAAAAGGCCGCTGTTTGCCCCCGGAGCTGTCGAAGCACTGTGGGAGCGGTTTTTGCGCAATGATCCTTCGACAAGCTGGATCAAAATCTGGATGCTGGTGGTGCTCGAAGACTGGATGAAACGCAATGACATACATGAATAGGCCCCGCATACTGATCCTGATAGACTGGTTTTTGCCCGGATACCGGGCCGGGGGCCCTATCCAATCTGTGGCCAATCTGGTGCGCGCGCTGCGCAGCGAGTATGATTTTACCATCATTACTACTGATACCGATCACGCCTCAGAGCAGCCTTATCCGGGGGTCAGAAGCGATTACTGGAACGATTGGGAGGGCATACCGGTCTATTATTTTTCCAAAAGGGACCTCACTTATGACCATTTGCTGTCGCTGATCCGGGAGACGCCCTGCGACTTTGTCTATCTGAACAGTATGTACTCCCTGCCCTTTACCATTTGGCCGCTGATGATGCTGTGGCGGGGTCAATGGCAGGGCAAGATGGTGCTGGCCCCCAGAGGGATGCTTCAGGCAGGTGCTATCCGCCTGAAATGGCTGAAAAAACGGGTGTTTCTGACCCTGATTCGTCTGTCGGGGGTGGGGAAACAGATCATCTGGCATGCCACCGACGAGCAGGAGCGGCAGGATATCGGTAAGTATTTTGGCCCCAAAACCGACATCCGCCTTAGCAGCAATATCCCCAATCAACCCGTTCCCCGCTTAACCGTACCTGAAAAAGCGCCCGGTGCTGTGCGTTTTGTATTTATCTCGCGGGTGAGCCGGAAAAAGAACCTCGAATTTTTCCTGGAACGACTGGCCGAAGTAACAGAAGGCGAGGTACTGTTCGACGTATATGGAGCGCGGGAAGATGAAGCCTACTGGACCTATTGTCAGGCACTTATATATGCATTGCCGAAGCGGATCCAGGTGCATCTCAAAGGCGATATTCCCTCGGTGCAGATTCAGTCAACGCTTGCCAGCTACCATTTTTCGGTGCTGACAACCCACGGAGAGAACTTTGGCCATGCTATTTTTGATGCGCTGGCAGCAGGTAAACCCGTGATTATCAGTGACCGGACGCCCTGGCGCGACCTGGAAGCCCGCAACATCGGCTGGGACATTCCGCTCGACGAGCTGAACCGCTACCGGGAGGTGATCCGCCAGTGCATTGCCATGGACCAGCAGGCATACACCGCGATGTCGGAGGCTACCTGGCAATTTGCCCGGAACTATGGCAGCAATCCCGAACTTCTGGCTCAAAAAAGAACCCTTTTTTCCTGATCTGTATGAAAGTTTCTCTGATTACGGTATGCTACAACGCCGCTCCGCTGATCCGCTCCTGCATTGATTCGGTGCTGGCGCAGGACCACCCGGACATCGAGTACATCATTGTGGATGGAAACTCAAACGATGGCACCCAGGATATTGTGAAAAGCTATGGCGGCAGGATCGCAAAATTTATCTCCGAAAAAGACAAGGGCCTCTACGATGCCATGAACAAAGGGATCGGCATGGCGACCGGAGAGGTGGTCGGGATTATCAATGCAGATGATTTTTATGCTTCGCCGGGGGTGATCTCGCGGGTGGCGCGGGAGTTTACAGATAAGCAGGCAGATGCTGTTTTTGGCGACATTGTATATGTGCGGGAAGGCGATCTGGAAAAAGTGATCCGCTATTTTCCGGGCAAAGGCAACTGGCCTGCCGATTTCACCCGTGGATTGATGCCGCCGCATCCTTCTTTTTTTGTGCGCAGGCGTTTATATGAGCAGATAGGCGTATTCGACACAAGCTATAAAATCTGTGCGGACTTCGATCTGATGGTTCGTTTTTTATACAAAGGCGCTGCTCCTTTCAGCTACGTTCCGGAAACCTTCCTGCGTATGCGCGCGGGTGGCAGCAGCACACAGGGCCTCCGCAGTACCCTTACGATCAACCAGGAAATGCTGCGTTCTTTGCGGAGCCACGGGGTGCGCTCGAACCTGCTGAAGATATACGCCAAGTATTTCAGCAAGGTCTTTCAACTGATCGCCCGCCCCTCGTAAAGGATGAGCCGCTATTTTTATAATATGCACCCAAATCAACGTAAAGAGATGAAACCCGTTATTTTAATCACTGGAGGCTGCGGATACATAGGCTCCCATACGATTCTGGAACTGCTCTCCCAGGATATCTACGATGTTGTTTCGATAGACAATTTTTCAAATTCTTCCCCGCGTGCGCTCGACCGCATCAAAGCCATCAGCGGCCGCGAGGTGCTGAATTACAACATGGACCTCTGCGACCTGCCTGCACTGCGTCAGGTATTTGCAGCGCATCCCCATATCGTAGGAGTGATTCATTTTGCGGCCCTCAAAGCTGTGGGCGAGTCGGTCGAAAAGCCGCTCGATTATTATGGCAATAATTTTCTCTCGATGATCAATATCCTCCGTTGCTCAGAAGAGACCGGAGTTAAATATGTGATTTTCTCTTCTTCCTGTTCGATTTACGGAAATATCGAAAAGCTGCCTGTCAATGAAGATACGCCCGTAGCCGACCCTGAGTCGCCCTATGCCTATACCAAGCTGGCGGGAGAGCGGATTTTGCGCGATGCGGTTCATGCAAGTACGCACGTACAGGCCATTTCGCTGCGCTATTTTAATCCCGTCGGCGGACATATCTCCGGTCTGAATGGCGAGCAGCCCCTGGGTCGCCCCAACAACCTCGTTCCGGTCATTACCCAGACCGCTGCCGGGTGGATTCCCCAGATGACAGTATATGGCGGCGACTATCCTACCCGCGACGGATCCTGCATCCGCGACTATGTGCATGTAACAGATCTGGCGCTTGCACACCTCAAAGCCATTGATTATCTGGCTGCCGGGAAAAACGAGCATCGCTATGAAGCCTTTAACCTGGGTTCGGGCGAGGGGGTAACGGTGCTGGAGGCGATTCATGCATTTGAACAATACACAGGCCAGCGCCTGAATTATCAGGTAGGTCCCCGCCGTCCGGGAGATGTGGTGGCCATTTACTCTGATTGCAGCCATGCCCGTGAGCGTCTGGGGTGGGAGCCAGCCTTCGGCATAGACGTGATGATGGCTACTGCCTGGAAGTGGCAGGAACTGCTCAACCATGAAAGAGAATTGGCTTAAACACGCTGAAATCTCGTCAAGATATGCTAAGTTGCACTGAAAATTCCGGAAAGGGAGAACTGTTCACCCAACTGGTTATTTACGTCACCTGCTGGCATATTGCGTATGAATCCCTTTTTGAAAAACATCCTGTTGAAAGTTATGCCTCTGGAATCCTGGCTCGATACGCCAATATTCAGAGCCTATCTCAAAATGCGGTCTCCCGTATTGTGGCAGGATCAGGAAAATGAGCGCCTGTTTTTTAAACAGTTGTTTGCCCGTGTATTTGGCGATAAAAAAGAGGTGCTGGTGTTTGATGTCGGCGCTTACAACGGATATAAGGCTTCTCTTTTTCTCAAACAGGGTGCCCGCGTGATCAGTGTGGAGCCAGATCGCGAGAACTTCAGCAAACTGAAAGCCCGCTACAAAAATAACGGACGGATTTCGGTGCTGAATATGGCCGTCAGCAGCCAGACAGGCAAAGCTGTTTTTCATGTGCAGCAGGAAGGTTCGGCGCTCAATACCCTGAGCACCAAGTGGAAAGACACCCTCGAAGACCAGCAACAAAGCCGCTGGGGGGCCATTCCCTTTTCCGAAACGACCTACGAAGTAGATACGACCACCCTCGACGCCCTGATCAGCCGCCTCGGGGTGCCGGATTTTATAAAGATAGATGTGGAGGGTTTTGAATACGAGGCACTTAGAGGCCTCTCCAAACCCGTGAAAATGATCAGCTTCGAGTGTAACCTGCCGGAGTTCAGCGAAGAGACCCTCGCCTGCATAGCGCATGTCCACCAGCTCGATCCTTCTTACCGCTTCAATTATTCGCTCGTGGATGCCAGTTTTGCGCATGAGGACTTTTTGTCCCACGCGGAGTTTATGAAGATTTACCATTCGCTCGATGTGCGCTACATGGAAATCTATGCTGTGAGATGAAATCACATTCCGTGAAGGAATTTCATTCTCTCTTAACAAAAACTCCTTATCTTGACCGGAAAACGTAGTATTTCCGAGATGGCAACTTTTTCTGAATCCAAATACGCACCACGGGTGATCCGCCGGGGCCTTTCTCTGCTGAATCGTTTCAGAGAAGCCGACGCTTTTTCCATTCCCGAATATACATTAGAGGG
>RDXT01000256.1 GCA_004292985.1 Bacteroidota bacterium | reverse complement strand
TGTGCATGGCGGGCCGGGCGGTTCTTCACTGCGCGATGCCCTGGGCCGCAGCCTGCGCGATGTGAGCGACGCACACCCGATCGTGTTTTTTGACCAGCGCCTTTCGGGCTATGCGCATGGCGAGCGCAAGGGCGACAATCTTTCGGTAGATCAGATGACCGAGGACCTCGATGTGGTGATTCAGTTTATCGAAAAGACCTACAGCCCCGACCATATTTTCCTCATGGGCCATAGCTGGGGCGGTTTTCTGGGCACGGCTTATCTGGCAAACCCCACCTACCGCAACCGGATCAGCGGCTGGATCGAGGCGGCGGGCGCACACAGTTTTCCGCTGACCTGGCAGGCTGAGCGCGACTATGTAAAACCGATAGCAGAGGCGAAAATAGCTGCGGGCGAAGAGGTGGAATACTGGCAGAAGTTTCTGGACTGGTACAACAGCACGCCCACCTTAACCGATCTCGATAACCTGCTCTTTGTCAATCGCTACGCGCATGGCATAGATGGCAAACCAGGCGCTGAGCCTGCCTATGAAAACCCGCCGGTGTTCTGGCAGCTCACTGCGCCTGTTCCCCTGGGCAGCAGCCAGGCCCTGATCCTCGATGTGCTGCGCGATGTGCTGATCCGCGACGATCTGGCTGCGAAAATGGGTGACATCACAACCCCGGCGCTGCTGATCTATGGCGAATATGATGCGGTGGTGCCCAAAATCCTGGCGCAGGATGCCTATGACAAGCTGGGTACGCCCGTGACAGACAAGTCTATTGTCATTATGCCAAATGAGGGGCATGGCATGTGGGAGATCGAGCCGCAGGTGTTTGCGGGCCATGTGAAGGATTTTATTGCGCGCTACGAATAGGCTTTTCCCGGATGGCCGTTTTTCCGTATATTGGATAAAAATTGCGGATGATACATCCTGAAGTCGCAAAACACCTGCCTGAGATCCGGAGTCTGTGCCGCACGCACCAGATCAGCAAGTTGTGGCTGTTTGGATCGGCGCTTCGGGCGGATTTTGGTCCGGAGTCGGATGTGGATTTTTTGTATGAGTTGGCAGAGGGTTTTCCTAAAGGCCGCGCCTATCTCGATACCTATTTCGGATTTATTGAAAAGCTGGAGGCGCTGTTTGGTAAAGAAGTAGATATGGTCTGGTATGAGGGCATTCAAAACCCCTATCTGAAAGAGGAGGTGGATGAAAACAAAGTGCTGATCTATGACAAGGAAAGCGAAAAAGTATTTATTTGATATCCTCCAGAGTATCGGATACATTCTTAATCATCATTTGCTTCAGGTCAAAGATGCAGATGATCTGATGCAAAATATTACGGTAAAAAAGGCTGTAGAAAGAGACCTTGGGATTATTGGTGAAGCCCTTTATCAATTGAAGCGTGAGGATGTTCTGGTAAATGGATTCGACCGCTATGTGAATCGGAGGAATACGTTGATTCACCAATATGATGCTATAAGTCCGCAGACGCTATGGGAGGTTGCCCAACAAGACTTGCCAGAACTTAAAACAGAAGTTGAAAAATTATTAGCCTCCACAGAATAATGCACCCTTCGATTGCACTATATCTGCCTGAAATCCGGAGTCTGTGCCATACGCACCAGATCAGCAATTTATGGCTGTTTGGTTCGGCGCTGCGGGCGGATTTTGGCCCGGAGTCTGATGTGGATTTTTTGTATGAGCCGCAGGCGGGTTTGTTACCCGAAATCGAAGGCGAGATGTACTGGCAGTTTCAGGAAAAACTTCAGAAGCTTTTTCAGCGGTCGGTTGATCTTGTGTGGTATAAAGGGATAAAAAATCCGTATCTGAAAAGAGAGGTGGATAAGACAAAAGTGCTGATCTACGATATGGAGCGTGATGGCGGTTTTGGGGATTTACACGGAGTCACGCAGGAACGGAGTTACACGGAGGTGGAGTAGGAAGCCTTATGCTCCTTCAAACTCGATGTTTTCGTAGATGTCTGCCATAGAGAGGGTACAGCCCGTGGATCGTAGCTGCACCCTGCGTTTTGCACATCTCAGTTCACCAGAATCTCATTGTGGGGCAGCGCCCACTGCTCGTCGCGGGTCAACAGCACGATGTAGTCGCCCTTTTTGCATTTGGCGAGTACCTTCGAGATTTCGATCTCCCGGAAGGAAGCAGTTGCGTACATCCACAGGGTTTTGGAGTTGCCGTCGCGGATGGCGATCATAAAAGGGGTCTTTTCGCCGGGTATGGCGTTTCCGGGGTTGAGTGTCACCTGACAGACGCTCAGGATGCATGTGGCACTGGCGTCGAGCTGACTGGTACCTTCGGGCGAATAGTCATTTACGATCATTTTCGAACCGAGGAAAGCAGCAGCACAGTTGGTAAAGGAGGTAGGTTCCTGGGCAAAGCCGCTCACAGAGAGCAACACCAGCGCCAGCAAAGTGGGAATTGTGATGCGTTTCATTGAAATAAAAGGTAAACGGTACAGTACAAACATACGCCCATCTGCCCGCCGCCCGGTTAAAGCCTTGTAAAAGCATGTAAAAGCTTCGTAAAAGTATCAACATACCGCTGAGGTCTTCGTAAATTGGGGCAAAGTGATCCCTTTCATGCCTCCGACTCCCCTGTACAGATACCTTGCCTGGCTTACGCTTCCCTTCGCGGGGCTTGCACTGCTGCTGCTGATTTCGGCTGGCAGCCGTCCGCCGGAGATACCCGCTGAGGCTGTGAACCTGGCCTTGCGCCGCACGGCTCATCTGTTGCTCGAAGCCGACAGCGACCGCCGCTCGACCATTCCGCCGGTGCAGCAGATAGATGCGCGCAGCTATGCCCTGCGCCTGGATCAGGGATTTGCGTACGACCTGCTGCCGGAAATCCTCAAGTCCTCGCTCGAATTGCAGGGCATCGAAAGCAGCTATGATGTGACGGTGCTCGATTGCGAAAAAGGCGAAATCAGGCTGGGATACAGCTACCGCCTGCGGGGCAGAAACGATGACGTTGCCTGTGTGGGCAGGGAGCAGCTACGCGCATGCAGCCAGATCCGCCTGAGTTTTCCGGAAGAACGCCCTTCGCAGGTATGGCTGCCCGCCGGACTTGCTGCGGGTGTGCTGCTGCTTGCTATGTGGATCATTGTCAGTCCTTTGCGAAAGAAAAAAGAGGCGATTTTACCCCCAAATGATCCTTCCCCGGACGAAAGTGAATACCTCTCTATAGGCAAATGTAAGCTGGATGTCACTCGTCAAATCCTCCACATCGGCCAGGAGCAGCGGGTACTTACCTACCGCGAGGCCAAGCTGCTGCATTATTTTTTCTCCCACCCCAACCAGTTGCTGGAGCGGGGCCGGATTCTGAAGGCGGTCTGGGAAGATGAAGGCATCGTCGTGGACCGCAGCCTCGATGTGTTTGTGTCGCGCCTGCGAAAAATCGTGCAGCCAGA
>RDXT01000255.1 GCA_004292985.1 Bacteroidota bacterium | reverse complement strand
ATGGGCGATCTCATTGCGGAAAAAGGCTCTGCCTATTCGATCAATATCAGCGTGTTTAATGACCTTCAGCGCACCATCACCGGCTGGCCCGGCGGCAAACCTGATGCAGACGACACCTTCCGTCCCGAGCGCCGCTCTCCTTTCCCCAAGCGCGTACTCATTTTCAGCCCGCACCCCGATGACGATGTGATTTCGATGGGGGGTACCCTGCTGCGCCTGGCCGATCAGGGCCACGAAGTGCATGTAGCCTACCAGACTTCGGGTAACATTGCGGTATTTGACCATACGGCCATCCGCTTTATTGACTTCGCGCTCGACTTCAGCGACCGTTTCCTCGGAGGCTCCGACAAGGTAGAAAGGCTCTACCGCGACAGCCTGAGCTTCCTGCACAATAAGCAGCCCGGACAACCCGATACGCCTGAAATTCAATACATTAAAGGGATTATCCGCCGGGGTGAAGCGCGCTCTGCCTGCCGCTACTGCGGGCTGCCCGACGAAAATGCCCACTTCCTCGATATGCCTTTTTACGAAACAGGCCGGGTGAAGAAAAAACCCCTGGGCGAGGAGGACATCCGCATCGTCGAAGAGCTGATCCGCAAGATTCAGCCGCACCAGATTTATGCAGCCGGTGACCTCTCCGATCCGCACGGCACGCACCGCGTTTGTCTCGATGCCATTTTTAAAGCGGTAGAGCGCCTCAAACATGAAGCCTGGATGAAAGACTGCTGGCTCTGGCTCTATCGCGGTGCCTGGCAGGAGTGGGGCATCGAAAACATCGAAATGGCTGTGCCGCTCAGTCCGCAGGAGGTGCGCCGGAAGCGTGAAGCGATTTTCCTGCACCAGTCGCAGAAAGACAGCGCCGTATTTCCCGGCAATGACCCCCGCGAATTCTGGCAGCGCGCCGAAGAGCGTAACCACGGCACAGCAGCCTTGTACGACGCGCTGGGACTACCTGAGTATGAGGCGATCGAGGCTTTTGTGCGCTACCACTACTGATTTTTCGCCTGGGTATTATCGAAAGATAATATGTTTGATGCTCATTTGCCTGAAAATTCTAACAAGAAGAAAAACTTGCGTAGTTTCGCAGTCTGAAATTTAAATACATGCAACTTTAGGTTTATGAATGAGCAGACGCTACTATACTTGCTGCCCACTTTCGGCCTGGTCGGCCTGATTTACATGGTAATCCTTTCACGTTGGGTCAATAAGCAGGACGCTGGTGATTCAAAAATGCAGGGGATCGCTAACGCCATTGCCGAAGGTGCTCTGGCGTTTCTGAATGCAGAATATAAGGTACTGGCTATCTTTGTGGCCATTGCCTGTGTCCTGCTCACTGTGCTGACGACACTCACGCCTGCGGCAGCCCATTCCAGCCCGCTGATTGTGGCCTCCTTCATTATCGGGGCCATTTTTTCTGCCGTCGCCGGAAATATCGGTATGCGGGTCGCTACCCGTGCCAATGTCCGTACCACACAGGCTGCCCGCACGAGCCTCTCAAAAGCCCTTGGCGTGTCATTTACCGGTGGCGCTGTGATGGGTCTGGGCGTGGCGGGACTGGCTGTGCTGGGCCTCAGCGCTTTGTTTATTGTATTCTTCCAGGTCTTTTCCGGGGGGCAATACAATTACGAGGAAATGGTGAAAACGCTCGAAGTACTGGCCGGATTTTCGGTAGGTGCTGAGTCTATCGCCCTGTTTGCTCGCGTAGGTGGCGGTATCTATACCAAAGCTGCCGACGTTGGAGCTGACCTCGTAGGTAAAGTAGAGGCAGGTATTCCTGAAGATGATCCGCGCAACCCTGCCACGATCGCCGACAACGTGGGCGACAACGTGGGAGACGTAGCCGGTATGGGTGCCGACCTTTTCGGTTCCTATGTGGCTACCGTACTTGCAGCGATGGTGCTGGGCAACTACCTCATCCACGATATGCAGGGAGTTGGCATCGGTCCGATTCTGCTTCCGATCCTGATTGCAGGCATGGGCATTCTCTTTTCGATTGCCGGTACCTGGTTTGTGCGGATTAAAGATGATTCAGGTAATGTGCAGCAGGCCCTGAACATTGGTAACTGGGTTTCTATCGCACTCACCGCTGTGGCTGCCTTCCCGATTATCCAGTGGCTGCTCCCGGATACGCTGACCATCAACTTCTTCGAAGCCGAAACGGTATCTGTGCCTTCGATCAATGTATATTTCTCCGTACTCGTCGGCATGGCTGTAGGTGCACTGATCTCCGTCATTACGGAACACTTTACCGGCATGGGTAAGCCTCCGGTACTGCGCATCGTGCAGCGCTCCGGTACAGGTGCCGCTACCAACATCATCGCAGGTCTTGCCGAAGGGATGATGTCCACCTTCCTTCCGGTGATCCTGTTCGCATTTGCCATCATCATTTCCTATAACCTCGCAGGTTTTTATGGAGTGGCGATCGCCGCTGCGGCCATGATGGCCAATACAGCCATGCAACTGGCGATCGATGCCTTTGGCCCGATTGCTGACAACGCCGGCGGTATCGCCGAGATGAGCGCACTGCCCGAGGAAGTACGTACCCGCACAGACATTCTCGACTCTGTGGGCAATACGACCGCAGCCATCGGCAAAGGCTTTGCCATCGCTTCGGCTGCCCTTACGGCGCTGGCGCTTTTTGCAGCCTATGTTACCTTCACAGGCATTCACGGCATCAACATCTTTAAAGCCGACGTACTTGCGGCCCTCTTTATCGGCGCGATGATTCCGGTGGTGTTTTCCGCTATGGCCATGAGTTCGGTGGGTAAAGCCGCCATGAGCATGGTCGAGGAAGTGCGTCGCCAGTTCCGCGAAATTCCCGGCATTATGGAAGGCACAGGCAAACCTGAGTACGACCGTTGTGTGGCGATCTCTACGCAGGCCGCTCTGCGCGAGATGCTGCTTCCCGGTGCGATGACTGTTATCACCCCGATCCTGATCGGTATCCTGATGGGTGCCGAGCCGCTTGGCGGCTATATGGCAGGTGTAACCGTTTCCGGTGTGCTCTGGGCTATTTTCCAGTCCAATGCCGGTGGTGCCTGGGACAATGCCAAAAAATCCTTTGAAAAAGGCGTAAATATCAACGGTGAGGTTTTCTTCAAAAAATCAGAGCCACACAAGGCTGCCGTAACCGGTGACACTGTGGGTGATCCTTTCAAAGATACCAGCGGTCCTTCGATGAACATCCTGATCAAGCTCTCTTCGCTGATCGCGCTCACCATCGCTCCGCTGCTTGCCCAGCCCGAAGCAAAACAACATCCCGACGCGCCTGCCCAGGTGCAGGTGATTCAGGCAGCTCCCGAACCCGTGGTATCGGATGCTACGCCCTATACGGCTGAGCCACAGAAATAAGGGTAATGACCCGTCTTTAAAAAAAGCCCTGATGTATGTCAGGGCTTTTTTGTTTTAGTACAAGGGGCTA
>RDXT01000254.1 GCA_004292985.1 Bacteroidota bacterium | reverse complement strand
ATGCTCTGCGAATGCAAAGCGCCCGAAATCGAACTCACCGAAGATACCATCCACCAGGCGCTGCGCTATAACCACAGCCTCGACGCCCCCCATCTGCTGATCACCAATGGCAAACGCCTGCTGATCTATTCGCGCGATACCGAGGGACGTTTTTCTCCATCTGAGCGCTGGCCCCTCTGACTACTCCCAGCTCCCCCGCACCATACTTCCGCGATCGGTATCATTGACCACAACCAGGTGCGTATCTATCTCCTGCTGCAATTCTTCGACGTGTGAGATGATGCCCACAATCCGGTTTTCGCGGCGCAGCGATTTGAGCGTTTCGAAAATAAGCTGAAGGGATTGTTTGTCCTGTGAACCAAAGCCTTCGTCGAGGAAAAAGAAATTCTGGTTCGACTGCGCCTGTTTCTGAATCTGGTCGGAGAGCGCCAGGGCCAGCGACAAAGACGCCTGGAAGGTCTGACCGCCGGAGAGGGTTTTCACGGAGCGGGTCTGGCCATTGTTAAGGTAGTCTCTCACGACAAATGCATTTCCGGGAGCTGTTTCAAGCTGGAGGGCACCACGGGTCAGTTTGCTGAAACGGTGGTTGGCCGAGAGGCACAGGTTCTGAAGGAAAATGGTCGAAACGTAGTTGACAAAGCCGCTGTTGCGAAACAGATTTTTGAGGGTGCGCAGATCCTCGGCCCGGAGTTGCAGGGTTTCGAGCTGGGCTTCGACCTCCCGTCGCCGCGCCAGATCCTGTTCCAGTCGTTCGGCCTGGGTGCGGAGTGCCCCGATGTGCATGGTCTGGGTCTCGATCTGCACGAGCAGTTGCTCGATTTCCTGCCGCTGCGCGAGGTAGCGCTCCGGATCAAACTGGCGGTTGCCCGCCTGCGCTTTCAGTTCGGCCAGCAACTGGTCTGCGGAGTGCGACTCCTGGCGATAGCGCTGAATGGCCTGCTTTTCGGCTTCGACATCGAGGTTGAGTCCCAGAATCTGGTCCACCCGCGCGATCGAGTCAAAAGGACTTTGCTGCAGGCGTTCCTGAATTTGCCGGACGAGCTGGGCCAGTTTTTGGGTATTTTCCTGCCCGCGCTTTTCAAGCTCCGAAAGTTCGCCCCGCAGCATATCGAGGTTGGACTGAAGCAGGCGGATGCGGTTGCGGTGTTCCTCCCAGAGCGATTCGATTTTGGAATAACTCTCGCGGAGGCTCGCCGCTTCCTGCCCGAGGGTCTTGTCATTTTTGGCGTCCTGGGCTTCGTAATTGGTCTGACGGAGATTGCCGCGAAGCGATTCGAAGCGTTTTTCGCGCTCCTGAAGCTGCTTTCGCAGATCGTCAAGGGCTGCGCGGTACTTTTCGCGGAGCTTTTCCTGCTCAGCGAGCGCAGTATCAAGCACTTCCCGGCGGCTTTCGCAGTTCGCAATTTCTATATCTATGCGTTTAATTTCCTCGATTTCGGCGTGAACCTGCGCCTCTGCGTCGGGCCGGTAGCCCTGCCACACAAAAGCCGCTTCGTGTTTGTCGGTTTCTGACTGGAGCAGCAGCAGCCGGTTTTGGGCAGATTGGAGCTGCTTGCTGAGCAGTGCTTCGGCGGCGGCAATGCCCTCGATGCGGATAGCGATGGTTTCGGTTTGCTGTTTTTCCTGGGTAAAGGCGCTCACTTGCTGCCGGGCGAGCGCGCTAAAAGATTCATTATCAACAATATCCAGAGGGAAAGGATGATCGGTCGCACCGCAGAGCGGGCAAGGCTCTCCTTCGCGGAGGTCGCGGACAGCATCGTGGAGGTGTTGCTGCACGAGGAGATTCCGCAGTTGCTGCTCCTTTTCCCGGATCTCTGTGGCGAGTGTTTCGGAGCGATTGCGGAGCAAGGCCAGGATTTTTTCTGAAGGCAAATCGAACTGGCTGCTGTCGAGCGGTGTCTCCCGGAGCAACTGGTATTTTTCCTGTGTTTTGTCGGACTGGTTTTGCCGGAGTAAAGTAAGTTCCTGCTCCAGTTTTTCTGTATCGGATTTCAGGTTCCGGTACTGCTCAAACCAGCCACGCAACTCCATGAGCACAGTCAGTTTAGGTCGCTGATCCCGCAATTCGCGAACTGAGATAGTCAGCTGGTTTTGCTCTTCCCGGAGGCTTTCGATGGCCGACTGTTTTTCGGAAGTCAGCTTTTCGCCCTTCAGGATTCTGTCCTGAAAATCGCGGATGAAGGTCTGGCTTTCTCTCAGTTTTAGAATGGTCTCCAGATCAGTCGCCAGGTCCAGCAACTGGTGGCGCTCTGTGTAATTTTTCTCCACATCGCGAAAACTCCGCTCCGATTTTTCGAGGTCTTTTTCGGTTTGCTCGCGGGTCTCTTTTTTCAGGCTCACCGATTGCTGCAGGCGGTCTATCTCCTCAGTCAGTTCTTTTCGGCGGAGAATGTGCGGCTTAAAATCGAGCAGACAAAGTTCGTACTCTTTGAGTATCGCTTCGCGCTCCCGAAACCGTTCCGCCTGCTCCGAAAGTCCCTGTACCAGCTGCTGCTGCTGCGCGATGCGCTCAAAAAGGGCTTTCAGATCATCCATTGCCGCGAGTTGCTTTTCTTCCTGCTTCCTCCGGGCGATGAGCTGGGCTGCATTTTGCTCAGCCTCGGCCAGTTGCTGCCGCAGGGCCTCTAATGAAGCGAGGCTCGCATGGCCCAGCTGGGAAAGCAGAGATTCTTGCCGGGCAACTTTGTCCTGGTTTTTCTTTTCGAGCGAAGCCGTTTTTTCATACAACTCGAAGCGTTCGAGCTGGAAAATCTCCTTCAGCATCCGGGTGCGCTCCGTATCGGTCAGTTGCAGAAAATCCTGAAACTGACCCTGCGGGATAATGATGGTGCGTTTGAAGTTGTCGTAACTCAGACCGAGGATAGACTCCGCACTGTTTTCGGCCAGTGCCACCACCTGCGCCCCTTCGATCCGGAATGCCTTTCGCTCCAGGCTGTCTATTTTATCAAAACGCTTTGCCTGCCGTTTTCCCGAAACCGTGAACTTATATTGATCCCCGCCCGACTCAAACACAAAATCAATAAACAGACGATCTGATTTCAGATTCATCATGTTGTAGGCGCGGTTTTCCCGCTGGTTCAGCCGCTCGGTCTCTCCGTAGAGGGCAAAGGAAATGGCCTCCAGAATCGTGGATTTTCCGCTGCCGGTCGCGCCAAAAATCCCGAACAACTGGGCATCGGTGAGCCGGGTAAAATCTATCTCCTGCCGCTGGCGGTAAGAATAGATGCCCTCGATACTAAGCCGGATGGGGATCATGGGTGTTCGTTTTCTTCGGCCAGCACCTCGCGAAACAAATTCAGCAGATGAGGGTCGGGGGCCTGTTGGTTTTTATGCTGAAAATAATCGGCAAACAATTCTTCGATGTGTTTACTCAGGTCAATGCTCTGCCCCGGACTTTCTGCCTGCCCATCCGGATTTTCCA
>RDXT01000838.1 GCA_004292985.1 Bacteroidota bacterium | reverse complement strand
TTTAAAATGGTTTCCGCCATGCCCGTTCATAATCACGAGTTTGCGGATTCCTGCCCGGCGCACCACATCGGCGATGTCTTTGAGCACCAGCCACTGCGTTGAGGGGTTGATGTTCAGGCACAGCGGAATATCGAGCTGTCCGGTATTGATGCCGAAGGGTACATTGGGCAGCACCACCACTTTGGCCCCGGCCTCCCAGGCAATCCGGGCAGCCTCTGCCGACACATATTCATTCTGGATATTGTCGGTAGCGTAGGGCAAATGGTAATTGTGGGCTTCGGTAGCCCCCCAGGGCAAAACAGCCACCTGGTAGCCGGCTTCACGCACAGTCTTCCAGGTGGCTTCTGCCAGAATATAAGGTCTCGCGCTTGTCATGCCCCGATAGCGGCTTCCATTTCAGACTTAGCGCGCTCGAAGAAGGTCTCGTCCACGAGGATACGACCGCAGTTTTCACACTGGATGAGCTTGCGGCGCTGCTTCAGTTCGATATGGAGCTGGGGCGGGATGATGGAGAAACAGCCCCCGCAGGCGTTACGGTCGAGCGATACGACTGCCAGACCATTGCGCATGTTGTTGCGGATTTTCACATATCCCTGCAGATAGCGGGGTTCAACTTTGCCCGAGAAACGCTCGATTTCCGAATGGAGGCGCTTTTCTTCTTCGTGGGTTTCTTTGATGATCACATCGAGTTCCTGGCGTTTGTCATCCAGCTCTTTGCGTTTGTCATCTACCTGCACGGTTGTCTGGGCAAGCAGTTCTTCCTTGTCGCTGATCTGCTTTTGGAACTGCTCGATTTTTTTCTCAGAAGTCAGAATTTCGAGGTTGGAGTACTCGATTTCCTTGCGCAGCGCTTCGAACTCACGGTTGTTCTTTACGTTGTTCTGCTGTTCTTCATACTTTTTGATAAGACCCTGAAATTCCACGATCTTATTCTTGCGGGCCGTGATTTCATCCTTGAGGTGCTTGATTTCATCCTCGATGCGGCTTTTGCGGGTTTCGAGACCTTCGAGATCGTCCTCGAGATCGCCTACTTCCTCTGGCAGAGAGCCACGAAGTCGGATGATTTCATCCAGCTTGGAACCCAGTACCTGGAGCAGGGTGAGCGCATGGAGTCTTTCTTCTACGAGATTTTCCATTTGGTCGGGTAAGGATGTTATATAAATAGCCAACCCTATATATACTGCACAGGGTTGGTTAAGGTTTCAGATAAATGGAGGGCAAAGGTAGGAAACTTTTCTGACAAATATTCACAAATCAATGCCGGGGTAAACTGCTCAGACTCATAATGCCCGATGTCGAGCAGAAAGAGCTTGTCTTCGCTGTCGAAAAATTTATGATAGGTAATATCTGCCGTAATGAAGGCATCAGCCCCGGCGGCTATGGCTTCGGGGGTCAGAAAACTCCCTGCTCCACCGCAAATAGCCACCCGGTGGATTTGCTTCTGTGGACCTGCCGCATATCGGATGCCTCCGCAGCGGAAAGCCTCTTTCACCCGCAGCAAAAATGCATCTGCCTCCATCACTTCGGGCAAAAAGCCGATCATGCCGCTGCCAAGCGCTGCATTTGTAGCATTCGGACGCAGAAAGTCAAGTTCACCCAGCCCCAGACGCTCCGCCATGCGAAGATTTACACCCGTGCGGATATTGTCGAGATTGGTATGAATCGCATAGAGGTGAACGCCTTTTTGAATGGCTTTCAGCAGGATACGGCCCACATAGTCCTGGGTAGTGATGCGTTTTCGCGCGCCAAACCAGATGGGATGGTGGGTAATGATGAGATTAAGCCCCTTGGATGCCGCCTCTTCCACCACGGCTTCGGTTACATCTAAGTTAATCAATACCCCCCGGACTTCTGCGTCCGGATCGCCTGCGAGGAGGCCTACATTGTCATAAGACTCGGCTGCCTGCGCAGGCGCCCATACATCGAGGGCTGCGGCAATCTCTCTGACTGTCATTAAAGGAGTTTCCTTCGGATTTCATTCCTGCGGAACTGCTCTATCGTATCGCCAACGGTGATGTCCTGGTAGTTGTCAAGCATAAAGCCGCACTCCATACCGGAAAGCACCTCTTTCGCATCGTCTTTGAAACGCTTGAGCGAGGCCAGTTTTCCTTCGTGCACTACCACACCGTCGCGGATCACCCTGATAAGGTCCTGGCGGTTGAGTTTGCCCGAAAGAACGAGACCACCGGCGACATTGCCCACCTTCGTGATGTTGAACACCTCGCGGATGTCGGCTGTAGCGATGATTTCTTCCTTGATTTCCGGAGAAAGGAGGCCTTCGAGGGCATCCCGCACATCGTTGATGGCGTCGTAGATCACACTATAGGTGCGGATGTCCACGCTTTCGCGCTCGGCCAGGTTGCGGGCCTGTCCGTTCGGACGCACGTTGAAGGCCAGCACGATGGCATCGGAGGCAATGGCGAGGTTGATGTCAGCCTCATTGATAGCACCTACGGCTTTGGCGATGATGTTTACTTTTACCTCTTCGGTAGAAAGTTTCAGCAAGGCACCGGAGAGCGCTTCCACAGAGCCGTCCACGTCACCGCGGATAACGATATTGAGTTCTTTGAAGTTACCGAGGGCGCGTCGGCGACCGATTTCTTCCAGGGTAAGGCGTGAGGTCTGGCGCATTTGCTGCTCACGGAAAAGCTCCGCGCGACGCTGTGCGATGTTTTTGGCCTTACCTTCCTCTTCGAAGACATAGAATTTGTCACCGGCGGTAGGCATACCTCCGATTCCCAGCACCTGTACAGGTGTGGCAGGTCCCGCTTTGCGGATCCGCTCGCCATTCTGGTCAATGAGGGCGCGTACACGGCCATAGTGAATACCGGCCACCATTTCTGCGCCCATGGTCAGGGTACCATTCTCCACGAGTACGGTAGCCACGTGACCACGTCCTTTGTCGAGGCGTGATTCGATCACCGTACCCACCGCACCGCGGCTTGGGTTGGCTTTCAGGTCGAGCATTTCTGCCACGATCATCACACGTTCGAGCAGGTCGTCCACGCCGATGCCTTTGAGGGCCGACATTTCCTGACACTGGTATTCGCCACCCCAATCCTCCACCAGCAAATTCATCTCTGCGAGCTGCTGCTTGATGCGGGTAGGGTCTGCACCGGGTTTATCTATTTTGTTGATCGCAAATACCATCGGTACCCCGGCAGCCTGGGCGTGGTTAATCGCCTCACGGGTCTGTGGCATCACTGCGTCGTCGGCAGCGATCACGATGATAACGATGTCGGTCACTTTGGCACCCCTCGCACGCATGGCGGTAAAGGCTTCGTGACCGGGCGTATCGAGGAAGGTAACCTGGCGCTCGTCTTTGAGTTTTACGCTGTATGCGCCGATGTGCTGGGTAATGCCCCCTGCCTCGCCTGCGGTTACGTTGGTTTTGCGCAGGTAGTCGAGAAGGGTTGTTTTACCGTGGTCCACGTGGCCCATCACCGTGATGATCGGGCTGCGGTGTTCGAGGGTTTCCTCGTCATCGTCCTCTTCAAGGGCTTCAAGTTCACCTTCGGTAACGTCCACAAAGTGAATCTGATAGCCATATTCTTCTGCGATCAGCGACATCAGTTCCGCATCCAGGCGCTGGTTAATGGAAACCATGATTCCCAGCTGGAAGGATTTGGTGATGATCTCATTGATCGGCACGCTCATGAGGTTTGCGAACTCATTTGCGGTGATAAATTCTGTTACTTCGAGGATGCGTGCATCCGCTTCGTTCTGCTGGTCTATCAGTTCGCGGCGGGCAGCGCCTTCATCACGCCGGGTACGGCGCATTTGCTGGCGTTTGCGCGAAGCGCCCTTGCCCATCTGGGAGAGCGTATTCCGGATAGAGCTGCCCACCTGCTGTTCCGTAGGCTTGTCTTTTTTGACAGGGGCCTTTGCGGGGGAAGAGGTGGCGGGCTTTTTAACGTCCTTGCTTCCGGGTGCTGCTGAAGTTTGGGTTTCTCCAGCTCCTCCTTCTGCGCCTTTGCGTTTGCGTTTGCGGCGGCGGCGTTTTTTCTTGGCTTCGGCATCCTCGTCTGCGGTGGGAGTAGTTCCCGGCGCGGCGGCTCCACCTGCGGCTGCCTTTTGGGCTTTTTCGCGGGTTTCGCGCTCTTTGTCGCGGGCTTCCTCTTCGCGGGTTTTCTTGCGGGGTCCGCGTCCGCGGTCGCCGGAGATGTCGATCTTACCGACCACATTCAGGCCCACGAGGCGTGGTGTGTTGTCCTCGACCGTGATGACCTTGTCTTCTTTGTTTTCGTCGCCGACCGGCTTGTCTGTGCGTTCGTTGCGTACGACTGGCTGGATGTCTCTGCGCACAGCAGGATCGCCTGGCCGGACGGGCTGGTTGCGCTGCTGATCCTGCGGACGGCTTTGGTTGCGGTCGTTCGGATTGCGGTTGTTATTATTTTGCTGCTGGTTGCGGTCGTTGCCCTGGTTGCGGTTGTTTGGCTGACCCAGCTGCGGGTTATTGTTTTGCGAACCACCCTGCCGGTTTGCAGGCGGAGGATTGCTCCCCTGCTGGCGTGGCTGGTCGTTACGGTTGCGGTTGTCGCGGGGTGGCGGCTCGTTGCGTCCGGTATTGGACCTGCTCCGGTTGTTGTTGCCGGAAAAGCTGTTGAGGTCAATTTTGCCCACCACTTTGAGTCCTTTCTGAGGCTCTTCGGCTTCTGCGGGCTTTTTCACCTCTTGCTGAACAGCAGGTGTTTCTTCTGCCACAGGCCCGCTCACTTCCGGAGAAACTCTTTCGACTTTCTCGCGCGGGGTGCGCAAGAGGTTGAGATCGGGCGGTGTGATGGTTTCATCAGGGTTTTCCGAACGGCGGCGCATGGGGCGCGGCACAATACGGGAGCGCAGATCGTCTGCTGAAACCTGAGAGTCGGGATCCGTTTCCTCTGAAGACTCGCGACCGACACCTGTAGCGGGAGGGGCACCCCGGTGGTGTATTGAAGCCTTAAGCTCCTCCTTCCTTTTGTCCGAAAGCTGGGCTGCATGCTCTTTTTTCTCCTTGTCGGATTTGAACTCCCTTACAAGGATCGCATACTGTTCGTCTGAAAGTTTGGAGTTTGGAGAGTTTTCAATGGCAATAGATTTCTTCTGCAGACTCTCTACGAGAACGGCAGTACTGACATTGAGCTCTTGAGCGACTTTAAAAAGTCTGTGAGTCGTTGACAAATTGTTATCCTTATTATCCGACATTCGATGTATTTACGCAACTGCAAAGTTGCACAAAAAAATTTAAACTTGTGAATATAATCAGATTGGCATTAAAAAAACAAGGCCTTTCATACACAGTGCGTATCTCTGCACGGTGAAAGCGATCTGAAGTATTCGCACATCGGGTCCTGGCTTAGTCGCGCTCCTCCTCATCAAACTCTGCACGGAGAATGCTCATCACATGCGCGATGGTTTCTTCGTCGAGGTCTGAGCGGCGAACGAGCTCCTCAGCAGTGAGGGAGAGCACGCTGAGGGCGGTATCGCAGCCGATCCGCTTAAGCTCTTCAATGACCCACTCTTCGATTTCATCTCTGAATTCGTCGAGTTCTACGTCCTCCTCATCGGGATCGAGTTCGCGGTACACATCTATTTCATAGCCGGTCAGTTTGCCTGCCAGCTTGATGTTGAGTCCATTTTTGCCGATTGCGAGCGAAATCTGATCGGGTTTCAGGAATACCTGGGCCGTGCGCCGTTTTTCATCGAGCTTGATGCTGGATATTTTGGCGGGGCTGAGGGCACGCTGGATATAGAGCGACTCGTTGGTGGTGTAGGCAATAACGTCTATGTTCTCATTTTTGAGTTCGCGGACGATGCCGTGGATACGGCTGCCTTTCATCCCGACGCAGGCACCTACGGGGTCAATGCGGTCGTCGTAGCTTTCTACGGCTACTTTGGCGCGCTCGCCCGGTTCGCGGACAATGCCCCGGATGTGGATCAGGCCGTCAAAAATCTCAGGTACTTCCTGCTCAAACAGTTTTTCGAGGAACAGCGGGGAAGCGCGGGAGATGATGATGCGGGGATTGGTATTGAGCATGGACACCTCTAAGACCACAGCGCGGGCGGTGTCGCCTTTGCGGAATTTGTCTTTGGGGATCTGCTCGTCTTTGGGCATGAGGAGTTCTGCATTTTCATGCACAACCAGCACCTCATTTCTCCATGCCTGCGACACCTCTCCTACGATGATGGTGCCGACCAGGTCTTCGTATTGTTTGACCGTCGTTGCTTTTTCGAGGTCACGGATTTTCTGGGTAAGGGTTTGTTTGGCTGTCTGGACGATTTTGCGGCCAAAAGTGAAGAAGTTGATTTCTTCGGCCAGTTCGTCACCCACCTGATAATCCGCATCAATCACGAGCGCCTCGCTGATGGGAATCTGGCGCTGCTCGTCTTCGAGTTCGAAGTCCTCGACCACGATCCGCTCACGGAAGCCCTGGATGTCGCCTTTGTCCACGTTTACAATGATCTGGAAGTTTTCGTCGGAGCCATATTCCTTACGGATCATGGTACGGAACACCTCCTCGAGCACGCCCATGAGCGTGGCCCGGTCAATATTTTTGAAGCGTGAAAACTCGGTAAAAGCCTCTGCAAGGTTAATCTTATTCTCCACTACAGGGCTTGCTTTTTTCTTCGCCATGGCAGCAACTCTTTTTATATAAATACGACAGCTTCACGGATATCGGCAAATGTGACTGAGACGAGGGTTTCTTCGGGTTCGGAGGCCTTTTTGGGCTTTTTACCGGGGTCGGCGAGGGGGCTTAGCTGGATTCCTCCTTCTCCGACAGCCGTCAGAACACCGCTTACCTGCGTCAGGTCATTGCGCGTTACCTTCAGATTTCTCCCGATGTTTTTCACATACTGCCGATGCAGGGTGAGCGGAAACCCGACGCCCGGAGAGCTAACCTCCAGCACATAGGGAAAATCCATCTCCGGCTCTGTTTCGAGCACATATCCTACCTTGCGGCTGATGTCCGCGCACTGGTCCAGGGTAATGCCCTGGTCCGTATCGGCCTTGATAATCAGCACATTCTGCTTGCCTCTGCGCAGGTTGAGGTCCAGCACATAGGCTTCGGGCAGCGCGGCTTCGATGGTGCGGAGAATCAGTTCTCGGATGGTTTCGGACAGCATGATAAAAAAATAAGGGAGCAAGCCCCCTCTCACCAGGAAAAAAACGAATCAGGATGCAAATATAATAACTTCTTACGAAAAGACAAGCGCCGGGTTTCAGGCGCCTTTTTCAAAAACCAAACAGTGTTGCCAGGGCAGAATCGTCTTATTTTCCCGGAAGATCAGTCCGGCGGCTTCCATTTCGCGGCGGGCCTGTGCTTCGCTCATTTTGTGCAGCTCTTTGATCGGCACTTTCTTGTCTTCGGCCCGGAATTCGACCAGCAAGACCCGGCCTCCGGGCTTTAAGGCCCTGACCACGGCCTGCATCAGCTCTCTGGGATAGGCCAGTTCATGATATACGTCCACCATCAGCACCATATCCACCGATCCGGGCGGCAGCATGGGGTCTGTTTCGGTGCTGAGAATCGTTTCAATGTTGGTAATCTGCTCCTCTGCCTGCTTCCGGCGGATGATATCGAGCATTTCAGGCTGAATATCGGTGGCCAGCACCTTTCCCTGCGGCAGAATCGGCGCGATCCGCAGGCTGTAGTAGCCCGAACCGGCTCCGATATCCGCCACAACATCTGTGGGGCGCAGGTCAAGGGAGGCCAGCAGCAGCGAAGGACGCTCTTCGGCTTCCCGCTCAGGACGATCGAGCCAGTCAGCCGCCCGGTGACTCATATAATAGGCGATCTCCCGGCCCATATAGTACTTCCCGATGCCGTCGGCGCTGCGGGTTTTATAGGTATAGGTGCTGTCTCCGGGGGTCGGAGCTGCCTTGCCCGACTGGGCGGGGGTGCGGCAGGCCAGCAGGGCCAGGGCTATACAAAACAAAGGTCCGAATCGCATATTCATCTTCTATCTGATCCCTTAACTGCCGACAGCTCAGATAAGTTCGACAAATTGTTCTGCCATTTCTTCTCCATTGACAATCAGCACAATACGGTGCAGGCCGGGATAATGGCGGCGGGTACTCAGTTGCCGGAAGGAATGCCGGAAGGACAGCTCGCGGGCCTGGCCGGGGTGAAAAGTATCTTCTTTGAGCTGAAATACTTTCCGGTTGGCTTTGTCGCCTGATTTCACAAAATAGATCCCATATTCCAGTCGCAGTTGCGAGGGCTCCGGGCTGGCGAGGCTCAGCGCAAAGCGGCAGCTAATCCCCTCACCAATAGGCACTTGCTTCGGTTCTGCCTGAAAATAAGCTACCTGAATTTCGGGCTTTTCAAAGCCAAACAGCCCCAGTGCTTCGGTATGGCCTTGCTTGAGCAGGGTGCGCAAGGCTCTTTTTACGATCCAGTCTGTGTGGGGGTGCTGTCCGTACCAGCGCCGGGAGAGGTCAAGGACCAGGTCCGGATGGTCTTTGGCGATGTCATTAAGGTTGTTGGACACGCTGCGGCGCACATATTCGGAGGGGTCCTGGCGCAGCATTTCAAGGATGGGCAAAATGGGCGAAGGGTCTTTTTTAAAGGCAGGCAGGGCCATGGCCCAGGGCAGGCGCGGGCGGCAGCCTTCACTGGCCAGGCGGCGCACATGCTCATTGGGGTGCGCGGCCCAGCGCTGCATCTGCTCCATCATCCGGGCAGTATCCTGCACAATAAAAGGCCTGACTGCAAATTCGGAACTGGAATATTGGGTAAAATGCTCCAGGGCAGGCAGCGAATATTCCCAGTCCTGCTGGCCATACACCTCTATATAGTCAGGAAAAAACACATATTCATAGGCATAGGGTTGCAGCGCTGCCACGGGCTTCAATACCTCAAGCGCCTCGCGGTAAGGCAGTTGCAGGGTATGGTGCAGACAATGGACCAGGTGCCGCATCCGGGCCTTGAGTTCCCGCTGCTCCCAGCTCTCGTCATAGACCAGCTCCAGGAAGCGGCCTTTGTCAAACGCGGGATAAATAGCCATAAACTGGCTGCTAAGACGCTCGAAAAAGGCCGGGCTGTACAGGTTTTTGAGGGCTTCGGGCATAGGAAAGGAAGCTGGGTAAATGGCAGGAAATTTACGAATTGTTCCCCGTTCGAGACCTGTAAAAATGTCCTTTCTGCTATCGGGGTGATTATTTACCTTTACAGATTAATTTTCACCTGTATGAAACGGACTCAACTACTATTTGTCAGCCTGATGCTGCTGATGTGGCTGGTGAATGGCGGCTTTGTGGCTGCCCCGGCCGAGACCATCCGTTGGGAAACCATTGAAGCAGCTTCGCTGGCAGCGCCCCAGGACGGGAAAAAGCTGCTGGTGGACCTCTACACCGACTGGTGTGGCTGGTGCAAGGTCATGGACCGGGAGACCTACTCCGATCCCCGCGTGGTGAAATACATCAACGAGCATTTTCACCCGGTAAAATTTGATGCAGAGCAAAAAGGTAAGATAGAAGTCGGCGGAGAAACCTTCGATTACGTAGCGGGACGGCGCATTCACAGCCTGGCGCTGAGCATGTTTGGCGAAAACCGCCCCTCCTACCCCACGACGGTATTTTTCGAAAAAAACCTCGAAATCATTACCCAGGCACCGGGCTATATCGAAGCGGATGAGATGCTGATGATCCTCCATTTTCTGGGCAGCGATTCGTACAAAAAGATGTCCTGGGATGAATTTAGCCGCACCTACAAGCCGGAGTAATCCTGCCAATTCGTCCCGCGCGGGTCGTCATTCTGTCACTGGCACACATTCTGCGATAGAATGGGGTAGAAAACGTTTTTGAGGTTAATTGCAGCAATGGAAGAAATTCAGGAGCAAGACATACAGCAGGCACAGGAAGAACCTGTAGCTGAAACAGGTACGATCGAACCTGAAACCGAACCAGGTTCTTTGGAAGAGGCGCTCGCCGCGCTCGAACTCATGCGCAAGCGCCTCCAGGAGGTGAACGCCGAGCGTGAGCAGCTTAATGATCAGGTACTTCGCCTTCAGGCAGATTTTATCAACTTTCGCAAACGCAAGGAGCGCGAAATGAGTGATACGATCATGTATGCCAACCAGGAGCTGGTGCAGCATCTGCTGCCAATCCTCGACAACTGGGACCGCACCCTTGACGCGATTGAAAAAACTGACAACCTGACAGCCATTAAGGAGGGAATCGCCCTGGTAGAAAATGCCATGAAACGGCAGCTCTCCAAAATTGGTGTCAGTCCGGTCGAAAGTATTGGTCAGCCATTCAACTCAGAACTGCACGAGGTGGTAACCACGGTGGATATGGGAGAAGAGAAGCGCGACCTGATCATAGATGAGGCCGAAAAAGGCTACAAACTCCGCGACAAGGTGATCCGTTTTGCTAAAGTGATAGTGGGAGAATAATTTTTATGGCCAAAAGAGATTATTACGAAGTGCTCGGTGTGGCCAAAACGGCCAGCAAGGACGAACTGAAAAAGGCGTACCGGAAGCTGGCTATGCAATACCACCCCGACCGGAATCCTGGCGACAACGAAGCCGAATCCAAGTTTAAAGAAGCGGCAGAGGCCTATGAGGTGCTCAGCGACGACCAGAAAAAGGCTACCTATGACCGCTTTGGTCATGCGGGCCTCAGTGGCGCTGCGGGCGGTGGCTATCAGGGTTCGGCAGACTTCAACGATATATTCAGCCGGTTTAACGACATCTTCGGCGACTCTAACTTCGAGTTTTTCGGAGGGAGCGCAGGGGGAGGCCGCCGCCGCCGCCGCCAGGGCCAGCGGGGGTCCGATATCCGTATCAAACTCGCCCTGACCCTGGATCAGATCGCCACGGGCACCGAGAAAAAAATCAAGCTCAACCGCTTCACCGCTTGTAACACCTGTGCGGGTACGGGAGCGGAAAATGGCTCTTCTTTCAGCACCTGCCCCACCTGTCAGGGTGCGGGTGAAATCCGCCAGCAGGCGGGCGGAGGTTTTTTCCAGCAGATTGTGGTTTCGACCTGCCCCACCTGTCAGGGTGAAGGCCGCATTGTGGCGCGTCCCTGCCACGTGTGCGAAGGCCGGGGCCGCAGCGAGCAGGAAGATCTGGTCTCTGTCAAAATACCCGCAGGGGTCTCCGAAGGGATGAACCTGAGTGTGCGCGGCAAGGGCCACGCAGGGGTACGCGGCGGCGATGCAGGCGACCTTATCATTCAGATCGAGGAAAAACCGCACGAGCTGTTCGAGCGCGATGGCGACAACCTGATCCATGAGTTGTTTATCTCGTTTCCGGATGCGGCCTTAGGCTCTAAAGTTGAAGTTCCGACCCTTAACGGGAAGGTGCGGATCGAAATTGAACCCGGCACCCAGCCCGGAAAGGTGTTTCGCCTCAAAGGGAAGGGCCTCCCCAACATCAATGGCTATGGCGCAGGCAATATGCTGGTGCATGTGAATGTATGGACGCCCGAAAATTTGTCGTCGGAGGAGCGTAAGATTCTGAATAAACTGCGTGAGTCGGGCAATTTCCACCCCAATCCTACCCGTGAGCAGCGGGGCTTTATTTCGAAGCTGCGGGAGTTTTTCGGAGGGAATAGCTAAGGCTTTTCAGGGTGCTCTGTTGAAGGGCTTGCCCGATAGATTTGACCGATCTGAAAGGATCGGTCTTTTTTTGTTTGTGGGTGCGCCCTTCGGGCGGGGCTATGAAAAATAAAATAATGGGGCATTCCATGCTACAAAGATGCCGGTCCGCTGGACCGGGCTTCGCCTGGAGATATGGCATGAGAGCCGCACACATTGTGCAAAAAACTGTATGGCGAAGCGGGTGCTCCGGTAGGAGCGTTATCTTTGTAGAAAGCGGAGCGCAGTCGTTTTTATTTTTCTCTTTTGGGGCCCGGAGGGCCGGAGTGTCACCGCCGGACTACCCACGACCCACCATACGAAAGCCGAAGTCCGGCGGAGCGGGTTTTGGGGCGAGCAAAAAAAAACGACCCCAGTTACCCGGGGCCGCCTGATATGTAGGGAAAAGAATCCTCTTATTTGGCAGAAACAAGCTCGCTCTGCATATAAGGAGCAAAAGCTTCCTGAAGCATAGGGACCAGTTCCA
>RDXT01000253.1 GCA_004292985.1 Bacteroidota bacterium | reverse complement strand
GTGCGGGGCTTTACCCAGGACGATGCACACATCTTCTGCCGCCCCGACCAGGTAAAAGAAGAGTTTATGAAAGTGATAGACATCGTGCTATACATTTTCAAAATCCTTGATTTTCAGGACTATAAGGCACAGATTTCCCTTCGTGACCCCGAAAATCCGGGTAAATACCTCGGTGCTCCCGAGCAGTGGGACGCCGCCGAGCAGGCCATCATTGATGCAGCGCATGAAAAGGGCCTCCGCACGGTAAAAGAGCTGGGCGAAGCCGCTTTTTATGGCCCCAAACTCGACTTTATGGTGCGCGATGCCCTGGGCCGCGAATGGCAGCTTGGCACCGTGCAGCTCGACTATCAGCTTCCCGAACGTTTCCAACTGGAATACGTAGGAGCAGATAACGCCAAACACCGTCCTGTTATGATCCACCGGGCGCCATTCGGCTCTCTGGAGCGTTTTGTGGCGGTTTTGCTGGAGCACACCGGCGGAGATTTTCCGCTCTGGCTGTCGCCCGTTCAGGTCATTGTGCTGCCCATTGCCGAAAAATTCAATGAGCACTGTGCAGACCTCTGTGAGCGACTCAAAGATGCGGGCCTGCGGGCCGAAGTGGATGAGCGCCACGAAAAGATCGGCAAGAAAATCCGCGATGCGGAACTGGGAAAATATCCCTATATGCTGATCGTGGGTGAGCAGGAAATGGCCGAGGACCTGGTCTCTGTGCGCAAACGCAAACAGGGCGATCTGGGCCAGATGAAAGCGCAGGCATTCGCCGATTTTATGCACACCGAGCTGAAAGACTCCCTGAAATGACCCCTCACCGCAGCTAAGCCCCTGTAAATAAGGACTTGCGCGTAGATAAAAAAGTATTAACTTTAACTCTCTCAACTAAAAAATCAATCAGTTTGGGCAAACAAGAATCTAACACCGGTAATTCCAACACCGGCAATAGTCAGGAGAACTCCAACAATCGCCCTGTGGGTCAGCAAGGCCCCATACCTCCCCGCACCGATGCGCCCATCAATCGCCCCCCTGTCGGCGGTACGGGTGGCCCCGGTGGACCTCCCTTCAATCGTCCTCCCGGCAGCTATAGCGGCCCCGGAGGAGGCGGAGGCAATTTCGGCGGACGCCCCGATTTTCGCCGTCGCCCCGAAAAAGAACGTGAGCACCGCCTTAACATGGAAATCCGCGTTCCGGAAGTGCGTATCGTGGGCCTCGACGCCTATAGCGACCAGTTAGATGAGGATGTAAAAGACGGTGTGTTTACTACGTCGGAAGCCATCAAACTTGCCCAGGACCTGGGGATGGACCTCGTAGAAATTGCAGCGGCAGCTACTCCCCCCGTTTGCCGGATTGTAGAGTACTCCAAGTTTCGCTACGAACAGAAAAAACGCGAGAAGGTTAATAAAGCCAAGCAGCACACTTCTGTAATGAAGGAAATTCGTTTCGGTCCGAATACGGACGAACACGACTTCAACTTCAAAGTGAAACACGCCCAGAAATTCCTGATCGAAGGCAACAAACTGAAAGCATACGTGCAGTTCCGCGGACGTAACATCGTCTATAAAGAGCGTGGCTCCGATATGCTGGGACGTTTTGCAGAGGCATTAGACGACCATGCCAAAATCGAGATGGAACCCAAAATGGAAGGCCGCCGGATGATTATGATCCTGGCTCCCAAAAAATCTACACCTGCAGCTAAGTAAGCTTAGCTCCTCAATAGCTCCCGGAAACGATCCTCCCGCGTATATTCTTTAAACGCGGGATTTTCCAATACATCCATCACGTCTTCGTAATAGTGCTTCATCGCCAGACGAAGATAGTGGTACATCTGGTTCCGGTCACTTCTGGCGGCATATACCTCTGCCAATGTGGCATAGATCACCGGATAGGTTTCCGCTTCAGGGAGCGCCTTTTGCATGTCCGACAATGCCGCATCTATCTGCCCCTCTTCGAGCAGGTGGCAGGCCCGGTTGTTATACGCCAGTGGATGTTGCTCCAGTTCGATGGCCTTGTCATAATCTTCGAGCGCCGCAGCGGCATCAATGCTCCAGTTCAGCGCACCCCGGTCCACATAGTACCCTGCTTTGCGGGGGGCCAAAGCGATCAGGCGGTCATATTCTGCAATCGCCTCATCTATGCGGTCCATTTCCTGAAAACACTGCGCGCGCCACACATACAGCTCTTCGAGGCGGGGCATATATTCCTGCGCTACCCCAAAATCTCCTGCCGCTGCCTGAAAATCCGGAACGTCTTTCCGGAAAAAGCACACCCCGCGCAGCATACGCACTTCCGGGTCTTCATGATCCAGCAGCACTCGTGAAAGAAACTCCAGCGCCCCGGTATAGTCCTCTTCTTTGGCCAGTACCTCGCCCAGGTGCTTCATGCTGTCCGTATCCGTCGGATCTTTTTGCAGGGCCTGGCGAAAATCAGCCTTAGCCTGGTCAAAATACTCGGCGAAGGTACAGCGCAGATACAGCCGTCCCCGGAGCTTGTAGTACAGCCCCTGTTCGGGCAGCAGCTCGATGGCCTGCTCAAAGTCGTTGAGTACCTGAAAAAAAATATCCGGATCGCTGAATGCGGCTTTTTCATCATCCTGCATCAGGGCAGAACCTCTGAGCAGGTACAGTTCGGCGAGGTCTTCTTCGGGCAGCCAATAGCTTCGCTGATCCTCCTCGATGAGGCGGATCGCCTGGCTGAGGGTTTCGTGGGCTTCGGTATAGTCCTGCGCTTCGTAAAGCGCCTTACCTTCGAGTATGTATTGAGCGAGACTGGGAGGAGGTAAACTCATGCGCTGTTCAGCAGAAAATAATTCGCAAGTATAGGAGGTTTTTGGGGGAAATTATCCACAAAAACAAAAAATGCCCCGGCTGATATGACCGGGGCTTTTCTTTACGCGGCAGGATTCTCAGCCCGGCTCTTACTGGCTCGCCAGCGCGTTCGCGCCTGCGGCGATCTCCAGAATCTCCTTGGTGATCGAAGCCTGGCGGGCTTTGTTGTAGCTCAGCTTCAGCACCTTGAGCAGTTCGTTGGCGTTTTCGGTGGCCTTGTCCATCGCCACCATGCGGGCGCCCTGTTCGGCGGCGTTGGAGTCGAGAACAGCACGGTACAGTTGCAGGCGGGCGGCCTTGGGGATCAGGTCGGTCAGAATCTCCTCGCGCGCAGGCTCGAAGATGTAGTCCGAAGACTTTTTGGAAGCGCCACCCTTCGGCTGCTCTTTCGCCTGGATCGCAGATACCGCCAGCGGCAGCAACTGGTCCACGCGCTTGATCTGCACCAGCACGTTTTTAAATTCGTTGTAGGCCAGATATACCTTATCCACCTCGCCGCTGAGGAATTTCTGGAAAATCAGGTCGCACACTTCATTTACCTTCTCAAAAGAGAGCTGGGCAAATACATCGAAGTTTTTCCCGTTTACCTCGTAGTTCCGTTTGCGG
>RDXT01000252.1 GCA_004292985.1 Bacteroidota bacterium | reverse complement strand
CGGGAATTTCCGGCTTTACGGGCGGGGTAAAGGCCCAGTGTTTTTTCCATTGGGCACCCTGGCTGATCCATTTGGCGATTAATGCCTTTTCATACTCCGTCAGACTGAGGTTAGACTCCGGTGTGGGCATCTGGTATTCGGGATCCGAAGATACGATCCGGTGAAATGCCTCACTTTTTCGCAGGCTGCCTGGTGAAAAGGCGTGTTTTCCGCTTTCTGCTGCCTCAAATAGTCCTTGTTCGGTGTCGAGGCGCAGGCCTGCCTTCCGTGCTTTGGCATCGGGGCCATGGCATGCAAAACATCTATCCGAAAGAATCGGCTTGATGTGGAAGTTAAAGTCCACATTATCAGGAAGTTGCTGTACAATGGCCTTATCGAAAGGCAGCGAGGGGCCGCAGGCGGAGAGCAGACCTGCCAAAGCCAGCCAGCAGATGCGGGATAAAAGAGCAATAGGGCGCATATTCGTTAAGGCAAATTTTCGAAATTCTATTTTCCCGGTGTAGCCACAGGTTCCACTTCCTTCATTTCTTCCCCCATTGTGATTGCAAGGCCGGGGAGGGATTGTTTGAGCGCCGCGATACCTGCTTCCGTTACTTTTGTCTGCCACAGATACAGGTTCTTCAGGTTTTTGAGGCCCGCCAGTTGCCGGATGCCCTCATCACTCACCTCTGTTCCGTACAGATTGAGATATTCCAGTTGACTCAGCCCGGCGAGGTGCACCATGTCTTTATCCGAAAAGGTCGTTTGTGCCAGGGTCAGGCGATTGAGGTGAGTGAGCGCTGCGAGGCCCGAAAAGTCATTAACAGCACCCATGCGCAGGTCCAGCCACACGATCTGCTCCGTCAGGGGCTTCAGCAGGGCCATATCCGCATCGCCAAAGGGCAGGCTGTCGCGGCTCAGGGTAATCTGGAGCAGAGAAGAGCCTTCTGACAGCGGACGCGCCTGTGCCTTGCGGCTTTTCAGTTTTTCGATGGCGGCCGCATCGGGTGGTGCGACCTTCAGCGAATCGAGCAGAGAAGCCTTTTTGGCAGCGCTGCCAACCCCCATCTTAGCAATAATCGCCTGAATATCAGCCGGAATCTCCAGCTCAGATAGTTTTTTATCCATCGGTGCGCCGATGCCGATCCACCAGCCGATCAGGCTTACCTGGGCCTCGCTCAGGGGCTTTTTGCCATCAGGGGGCATGTGTTTTTCATCATCCATCGGCAGGTTCAGCCGGCGAAAGAGCTCACTTTTTTCGCTGTTTCCCGCTACCAGAATCAGGCCGTTTTCTCCGCCTTTCAGCAGCTCTTCCCGGGTGTCCATGCGCAGGCCGCCTTTGCGTTTTCCTTTGTTATGGCAGCTCACACAGCTTTTTTTCAGGATCGGCTCAACAAGCGCTGCATACACATCTGCCGTTTGCATATCCACAACGGCCTCTGTATCAGGTGTCTCCTCTAATCCTGCGAGGCGCTTCACCGGGGAAGGCGCATATTGCAGGAGGTAGTCTTCGCCGTGGGTCAGGGAGCCGCCCTGGTGACCCGCCACGATGAGCAGCAGCACCATAAGTCCCGAAGCGGGCAGATACAGCCGCTTTGCCCATCCCTGCATCCATGCCTCATTTCGCCGCACTATATATAATAGCAGCGACAAAACTGCCACCGCAATTCCCAGATTCTGGTGAAAGGCCAGCAGATCGGTATCGTAATCGCCGCCCTGCGCCAGCAAAAGTCCCAGCGCAGCCGAAACAAGCGCACTGAGCGCCCCCAGCAGCAAAATCAACGGCCCTGAAGCGGCCAGCGCGGCATATTTTTCCCTTCGCCCCAGCCATTCAATCACTACTGCCAGCATTAACATACCTACCGGCAAATGGACCATCAGGGGGTGAAAACGGCCCAGAAACAGAGCAAAGTCATTCATATACGTTCCAGCTTTACCGGATAGGTTTTATTGGCATTCCACTGACAGACATAAATGTTTTCGTCATTGTCAATGCAAACGTCGTGGCAGTGGTTAAATACGGGGCTGTCTTGCAGCATCATTTGCAACTCACCTTTTACATACCTGGGGGCTGTGCCGCCCGGATTGGAGATCACTTTGTCGTTTTTGTCGAGGATGGTCACAAAGCCGGAGTCGGGGGTCTGGTTCAGGTAGCGCAGCCGCGACCAGCACACGCCCGAAAAGAGCGTATCGCCATGAATCACAGCCCGGCAGACAAAGGCTCCTGGCAGAAAAATGGTGCTCAGATACTGGCCATCGAGGGTAAATCGCTTGAAGGCATTGTGCGCGCGCGAGGTACAGATCAGCGATGGCTGGGCGGGGTTGCGAAGGTCCACACACACGCCATGCACCGTCGAAAACTGGCTGTCGCCATCGCCTCCGCCGCCAAATTTGCGGATAAATTTACCTTGCGAATCATACTGAAGTACCCACTGTGAGCCGTAGCCATCGGCCACATAGATGTCGCCGTTGGGTCCGATGGCCGTTTCTGTGGGGTTAAATGCATCTTCTTTGGCATAGGCGCCGACCTCCGAGGGGTGGCCGATCGTGAGCAGCACACGCCCGTCGAGGGTGGTTTTGAATACTTTGCCCAGGGAAAAATCGCTGATAAACAAAAATTCTTCCCCTCCGGCATCCCAAAGGCTCAGTCCGTGGCCTCCGGGAAAATCGTGCCCCCAGCTATCGAGGAGTTTACCCGAACGATCATAGATCAGAATGTTGTTTTTAACCTCGTCTGTGATCATGATAAAACGCCCCTTTTTGTCCATCACCATCTCGTGGCAGTTGAGCACGGGGTGCGTCGCCGGGTTGAGGTCGCCCCAGTGCGGCAGGGCGCGGTAGGTATATTTTCCATGTCCCAGCACATCGCCCGTGGCTTTGGGGCGGGCGGGCAGAATATTCAGGTTAAGGCCCGAAACCAGCGCAGCGGCACCGGCGGATTTGACAAACTCTCTGCGGGTAGGCATAGCAAGTAGATAGAAGTAGGTAGAGTTAGGCTAATATTTCGTTGATCACTTTTCCGTGTACATCGGTCAGGCGGAAATTGCGCCCCTGAAAAGGATAAGTAAGTTTTTCGTGGTCAAATCCGAGGCAATGCAGCACCGTGGCCTGAAGGTCATGCACATGGGTGCGTCCCGAAACACCGTAGTAGCCGATTTCGTCCGTTTCTCCATGCGAAATACCTCCCTGGACGCCGCCGCCTGCCAGCCACACGGTAAAAGCGTCGCTGTGGTGGTCGCGTCCCTTGAAGGGCGGATCGTAGCCCCCCCGGTTTTCTTTCATCGGCGTGCGGCCAAATTCACCTCCCCATACCACCAGGGTATCATCGAGCAGGCCGCGCTGCTTCAGGTCGAGCAGCAAAGCGGTGATGGGCCGATCGGTACTGTTGCATTTATTGACAAATGAAACGTCGAGCGAATCGTAGGCGCCCGTTCCGTGGCTGTCCCATCCCC
>RDXT01000837.1 GCA_004292985.1 Bacteroidota bacterium | reverse complement strand
ATTTCGCGTAAAAAACCTCCTCCATGCGCAGCAGGATGTTTTACACCCAGAAAAGCATCGAGGGACTGGACGAGCGTACTTTGGGCGGCGCTGCCCCCTGCGTAGGAGCGGACCGGGTTTTCGCTTACGCCTTCATAGTGCAGTTCATTCAGCGAAGAAAGATAGGGACGGATGTTCGCGTAAAAGAATGCGGGACGGCAATGCTCGCGCATGCGTTGGATGCGCAGCGTCATTTCTCCGATCTGTTCTGTGAGGCGTTTCAGCATGCGGGCGAGGCGGTAGGACTCAGCGGCTACCAGCGCTTCAGCACCTTGCATAATGGCCTGAATCACAGGACCTCCGCAGGCTTCGATCGAGACAGTCACGAGGATAAACCAGGCCTCATCTTCCCCGCCACAGATTTGCTGGGCGGGCACCATGTTTTCGGGCAGCATCGGCAGACCCGCTTCGCGGAGGTGCCAGTTTTGCAGCGCGTAGGAGGCATGAGAAAGCACCGGCGGACGGTCAAGCTGCTGCGCGACCTCCACCCAGGGCTGTGCCAGCCAGGAAGGCAGGGTCTTTGCGCTCGTTTCGGTCAGCCATGCATGGGAAATGCAGGAAAGCAGGAGCATAAATCGCTCGCGCTGGGCTTTACTGGTAAGCGTGCCGGGGCCGGGAGCATCTGTGAGCGGGGCTTCGGTGCTGAGCCTGCGGGCCGCTACCCGTTCGGGCAGGCGGGCTGCCAGCTCATCCCAGGCCGCAAAGGCCGGAGGAAGCTGTCGCAGCGGCTCTTCTTCCGGAAGAAAACCACTGAGCGGGCTGATGCCCCGGCTGAGGAGCCATGCCTGGGATGCCGATGAAATCATACTGCAAATTTTCGAAAAATCCCCCGGAAATTACTTATTTTGTATGCGAATGTTAGACTATCCCTTTGCTCTACCATCAGATCAGCCATATTTCTGCCAAAATTCCCGTGCGCTTTCGTACCGGGCTGGTTATGCTCATCCTGACGCTCACCTGGGGGAGTTCGTTTTTTCTGGTTAAAAAGGCACTGCTGGCCTTTACCCCGGAACAGGTGGTGGCAGGTCGTTTTCTGTTTTCGGGCTTGCTTCTGCTCCCTGCGGCCCTGCGGGTGTATCCGGCTATTCCGGGTGAAAAATGGCGTCCGCTGCTCGTATTTGCCTTAATCAGCAACCTGAGTACCTCCTGGCTGTTCGCTATGGCCCAGACGCGGGTGGACAGTTCGCTGAATGGCATCATCAATACCCTGACACCGATGATGACGCTGCTGATGGGCGTGTACTTTTTCCGGCAGCGCCTGCGAAAATCGCAGATTCCGGGTCTGGTGCTGGGCTTTGCGGCGGCTGTTTGGCTGATGGTCGCCTCGCGGGGGATCGGCGGGCATATCAACTGGTTTATTTTATTTACCATTACCGCGACCCTGCTCAATGGCTACGGGATGAATGTGCTCAATTCCCGCCTTCAGGGTCTGTCCGCTTTTCAGATCACTTCCTCGACCTATTTCATTTTACTGCCGCCCGCGCTGACCTTTACCCTGGTTTCGGGCTTCTGGCAGGCTGCATTTACCAGTCCGCATGGCTTACAGGCAGTGCTGTGCCTGCTGTTTCTTGCAATTTTTGCCAATGCCATCGGTCTGATCCTGTTTAGCAAGCTGGTGCAATGGTCGGGTGCCGTCAGTGCCACTACGACGACCTATCTGATGCCGATTGTGTCTATCTTCCTCGGTTTTGTAGATCACGAAAGCATTACATATATCCAGATCGGGGCAATGGCGGTGATTATCTTCAGCGTATGGATGGTCAATCGTCAGCCGGGTGCTCCTTCGGCGAACTGAGTGTTTCTATCTTCCAAAGCCAGAACGTGAACCCTTAAACGCAAGTATAAGTAGAAGGTTTTCTACACCCCTTCCTATGCTACACCGCTCTACCCTTCCAATTTTTCTTTTTTTGTTTATTGTATGCGCCCAGTCTGCATTTTCCCAGGGAAATCCTGAAACGCCCAAACGCCAGCTTGTGGTCCGCCGGGCACAGGAGTCGCCCCGCATAGACGGTATGCCCGAAGATGCAGTGTGGTCGCAAGCAGTGGCAGTGGACAGTTTTTTCAACAAATGGCCTACCGATGTGGGCTTTTCGGCTACGCGCACAGAGGTCAAAGCCGCCTCGGACGACAATTTCCTGTATTTTTTTGCGACCTGCTACGACGAGGGTAAGCGGGTGGTCCAGAGCCTCAGACGCGACCAGGACCTGGAAACCAACGATGCATTTGCGATCGTGCTGGATCCGGTGAACCGCAAAACCAATGGCTTTTTCTTTTCTGTGAACTCGATGGGCGCGCAGACAGAAGCCCTCATTTCGGTCTCGGACGAAGGCTACAATTCCGCCTGGGACAACAAATGGTTTTCGTCCGTTAAACAATATCCTGACCGCTACGAGATCGAAATTGCCATTCCTTTTAAGACCCTGCGCTACGAAGAAGGCCTGGACGAATGGGGGATCAATTTTATCCGGAGCGATATGAAGACCAATAATTTCTCTGTGTGGTCTTATATTCCCTTGCAGTTCAATGGAATAGACATGGGCTATACCGGAAAGCTGCTCTGGGAGTCCAGCCCGAAAAAGGGCAAGGGCAATGTGTCGCTGATCCCCTATGTGACCGGGGGTATGTCGCAGGATATCGAGGCCGGAGAAGAGATGAAGCAGCGCTTTAATGCGGGTTTAGATGCCAAAGTGGCCATTACCCCTTCGCTGAACCTCGATCTGACCTTCAATCCGGACTTTTCGCAGATCGAAGTGGACCGCCAGGTAACCAACCTGACCCGTTTCAGCATCTTTTTTCCGGAGCGGCGCACGTTTTTTCTCGAAAATGGGGACATTTTCGGCTCTTTCGGCATTCCGCCTATCACGCCTTTTTTCTCTCGCACCATCGGTTTGCGCGAAGGCAGGCCTGTGCCCATCTATCTGGGGGCGCGGCTTTCGGGTAACCTCACCGAGCAGGCACGCGTGGGCCTGATGACCCTGCAAACGGGCGCACAGGACAGCATTCCCGGCTCCAATTACACCGTCGGTGCGGTAAGGGTTCAGGTGCTGAAGCGCTCCAGCGTAACCGGGATTGTCATCAACCGGCAGGGCTTCGATGGGGCGAATCCAATCGCCGGAGACTTTGCCCGAAACGCAGGTATGGAGTTTAACTATCTGTCGGCGGACAGCAAATGGTCGGGCTGGGCGCAGTTTCACAACTCATTTAACCCGGAAAAATTCAAGGATACCTATTACTGGTGCTTCGGAGGGGCCTATGCTTCGCGCAACCTGAGCATTGTGGTAGCCCCCAGCTATTCCGGGTCAAATTATCTGACGGAAATGGGCTTTAATGCGCGGCTCGAAAACTACGACGCCGCCCGCGATACGGTGGTGCGGCTGGGCTACTATATTTTATATCAGTCGGCAGATCTGAGTTTTTACCCCAAAAAGATCAAGGGCATCAACCAGCATGGTCCGCGGGTGGAGCTGTTTCCGGTGATGAATACAGATGGTTCGCTTAATGAACTGAATCTTTCCAACCAATACAGCATCAACTTCAGCAACCAGAGCGAACTGAGCCTGAGCCATAGCTATACGGAGGTAAATCTGCCTTTCGCCACAAATCTCATAGACGGGCCTGTGCCGCTGCCTTCGGCGCATTATGACTTTCATAATGTGGGGATCGAGTACAATTCCAATGCCCGCAAGCGCCTTTCGCTCCAGTCGCAGATCAGCACCGGAGGCTTTTACAATGGCAAAATCAGCTCGATTGTGGCGGGGCTGAACTATCGCGCGCAGCCCTGGGGGAACTTCGGGATTAATTTTGAGCGGAATGTGGTACGGCTGCCCGATCCCTATGGCAGTGCCGAGCTGTATCTGATCAGCCCCCGGATCGAGCTTTCCTTTACCCGAAACCTGTTCTGGACCACCTTTTTGCAATACAACACCCAGGCCGATAACTTCAACATTAATTCGAGGCTGCAATGGCGCTTTAAACCCATGTCCGACCTCTTTGTGGTCTATACCGACAACTATGCCCTCCAGGAATTCGGGGTGCGAAACCGCGCCATTGTCTTAAAACTGAACTACTGGCTCACCTTGTAAGGACCGGAAATTTTTGTACCTTTCGCATCGGATACCTATTTCCATCACTCATCTACTGAAGTGAAGCAGAATTCATTCCTGAAAAACCTTGTATTCGTCACAGTGGTGCTGGCTGCCGTTTTTGCCTGGTACCGCTACAAAGGCGACCCGATTCCTTTTGTTGACCAGCCTGAGGTACAGGTAGGTGAAATGGAGGTTACGCCTGTGCAGGACCCTGAAGCTGAAGAGTTTACCCCCACAGAAACAGCCAAAAAACTCAACACCTTTACCCAGGTACTCAACTACCAGTCGGGCAGGGCCTTTGACAGCTACGAACGCTATACCTCCTGGGTAGATCTTAAAAAAGGGCCTACAGGAAAAGAAAGCAGCATTTACGGGCTGTATGAACTGTATGATCCTCAATACTATGCCGACGAAACCGATGAGGCCATAGAAGAAGGCCCTTCGCTTCCGGAGCTGGAAACGGCGGTGGATTCCTACCGGGTGAGCCTTACCCAACTGAGCGAAATTGCCCAAAAGGCCAACCGCTACTACGATCACGAAGACTATCTCGACGATGCCATGGCCGAAGGGAAAAGCATGCATCAACCTCTTTTACAGGCATTTAGCCGCTATTTTGCCGCTGACAAAACCCTCCGGGAACTCCTGCTGCCCCTCCAGACCGGGCAGATCCGCAAGGAGACCCTCGAATATAGCGAAGGCGAATACAATCCCCGCTGGCATGGGCTGAATACCACGCTCAAGGCCCTGGACCTGATCGGGAGCGTGCGCGGCTACACCACAGAAAGCGTAAACCGGGACACCTTTGCCCTCAAACTCGATGGCTTCCGGACCGCCCTCGAAGCCTGGGAAAGGGCCTATAAAGCCGAAGGCAGCGCCGATAGCTGGTCTCAGGGCTGCCTGACCCAGTATTTTGAATTTCTGAAGTCTGCCAAAGACATGAACCGCCGGATGCGGGATAAGGTTCCCTTCGACGAAAGCGAAAAAATGTGGTTACGCTCTCCTTCAACGGCTCATTTTGTCGAAGGAACCCCTGCCAAACTCTATGAGCAGTTTCAGATGGTCGTCTCCAGCTATAATTCCAATCCATTGAACGACAGGCATGTGTGGCTGACTGAGCCGACGCTCCCTGTCCCCACTGTAAGCCCCCGTTAACCGTAGCCTATGCGCGCGCTCATCCCCGTAGCCGGCATCGGCACCAAACTTCGCCCACATACCCACACCCAGCCCAAGCCCCTGATTCCGGTGGCAGGCAAGCCGATTCTGGGCCATATCATAGATAATCTGCTTCAGTATGGAGTGGATGATATGGTGTTTGTGGTGGGGTATCTCCGGGAAAAAATTACGGAATATGTGCAGACCCATTATGCGGGCAGGATCAAGATGGAATTTGTGGTGCAGGAACCCCGCCGGGGCCTGGCCCATGCCCTCTGGGTGGCGGTAGAGCATATCCGCCAGGCAGATGAGGTCCTGATCGTGCTGGGAGATACCATTTTTGGCGACGATACCCGCAAGATTCTCGCCACCGAAGGCTCAGTGCTTGCTGTGCATCCGGTCGAAGACCCGCGTGAGTTTGGCGTGGCAGTGCTCGACAGCCGCCAGTATGTGCGCCGCCTGGCCGAAAAACCTCCTATCCCGACGAGCAATCTGGCCCTGGTGGGCATGTACAAAATCTCCGAAGCGCCCCTGCTGGTCAAAGCCCTCGAAGCCATGATGGGTAAGGGCGTCGCCGAAGACCAGGAATATCCGCTCACCGATGCGCTGATGCAGATGATTCAGCTGGGGGCGCAGTTTCGGGTGCACCATGTCGAAAACTGGTTCGACTGCGGGCGTAAGCAGAGCCTGTTGCTGACCAACCGGATTCTGCTGGGGAGGATGCCCGCCGACCGCTCCTATATGTTCCCCAATACGGTGATTATCCCTCCGGTGCATATAGCAGAAGGCTGCGAGATCAAAAACTCGATCATCGGGCCCTATGTGGCCATTGCTGAGCATGCCCGGATCAACAATTCGATTCTGAGTAATTCGATTCTGGGCGCTTATACCCGGCTCGAATCCATTATCCTGCAAGGCTCTGTCATCGGCAACGACACCTCCCTCAAAGGAAAATCGATCAGCATCAACATTGGTGACAATGCCGAAATAGACTTTGAGCAAGGCGCCTAAGAATTTTTACGTATGCTTATTTACCACCTGATTTCCGCCAACGACTGGGCCGCTGTGCTCGAATCCGGCCAATATACCCCTCCTTCCTACGCGAGCGAGGGATTTATCCATTTTTCTACCGAAGCGCAGGTGCTGGAGACAGCAAAGCGCTTTTACAACGATGCACAGGAGCTTGTGGTATTGGAAGTGTCGGAGAAGATGGTCAAAAGTGCCCTGAAATGGGAGCCTGCGGAAGACCAGACCCTTTTTCCGCATGTGTATGCCCCGCTGACGGTAGATCAGATTTCAGATACCCATATGATCTACAAAGACGCCAAAGGCGAGTGGGTCTGGGTTTAAGCGGGCTGTAACTGCTGCACGTAGGTTTGCATCAGAGCAAAATAGTGTGCTGCTGCTGCGAGGTCTTCTGCCTTCTGGTGTTGCTGGTGGCGCAGCAGTTTTACCTTGGCTCTCACATTGGCCCGGCAGAGTTTGTAATAGCGGAATATATCCGTGTCTTCTTCTCCCATGCAGGGAAAAGACGAGAGGTAATAGCGCAAAAAAATACTTTCCAGCCGGGGCTGCTGATAAAAATCCAGCTCCATGCAGACAAATGCGAGTTCGCTCAGCACATCTGCCTTGCGAAGCTCATCATCAAACTCGATGCAGTCATAGATGAGCGGATCGGGGGTAAAAAAGACATTTCCGGCATGCAGATCGCCATGGCCCAGTCGCTGAAAGCCTGCCAGGCTGCGCTGCTGGAGCTGGGTGCCGCTGCGCAGCAAAAAGTTATCCGACACGGCGATTGCCTGCTTCAGCGTGCTTTGCGCCCCGCTTCCCAGCCACTTTGCCACGTAGTTCCCGACGCTGCTGAGGTCATTGAAGGTCTGGCGGACACTGCCCAGATTGACCGGATCATAGGAGATTTTTGCCTCCTTGTGAAACGTGGCGAGCCTGAGCGCCAGCGCTTTGATATGTTCGGGCCTTACAAGTCCCCGGATCAGCATTTCATCCATCTGGCTGCCGGGCTTCATGCGGTGCATTTTTACCGCTACGTCTATTACTTCGCCCGAATCACCCCCAAAACAGATGCTGCCGCCCAGACTCCGGATTTCTTCCAGTCCGATATATAAGGAAGCGGCCAGGGATTGGTTGAGCAACAGCTCACGGCGGCACAGGTCCTGCCGCAGTTCCGGTGTCGAGGCATCAAAAAACGAAAACGTAAGCGGCTTTTTGATTTTCCAGGCAAAGTCGCCCGCCAGGATCACCCAGGAAATATGGGTTTCGACCAGCTGAGGTGCAGGCAGGGCGGGCAGTGAGCGCATCAGGTCTTGTATTTCCGATTCACGCATGTAGTTTTTCCTGAAGGTGTTTCAGCACAAACGTCGCCAGCTCATCTGTGGTATGCAGTCCGGAGTCGAGTTTGAGGTGGGGAAACAGCGGCGGCTCCCATTCTGATTTCATTTTCAGAAACACATCAAAGCCCGCTTCGGTAAAGGGCCTCAGGCGTGAAGTTCTTTCGCGGGCAGTTTTCTCGTCGGTGATCAATTCGGCCCAGCACAGCAGCACTTTTTTCAGCCGTATCATCTCCCAAAGCCGATCCCTGTGTTTTTCCTTGCTGAAAGAGGCATCCATGATCACAGATTTCCCTTCGGCAACAGCTTCAGTGGCCAGGGCGATCATTCGTTCATACACATAGTCCATCGCCTCAGGCTCATATCGCCCGTTGAGGTGTTCCTGCCAGCGGATGCGGTCCGAACTGATATGGAGTGCGCCTGTATATTGGGCAAGCCGCTCAGCAAGTCCGCTTTTGCCCGATCCCGGCAAACCCATAACCGCAACGATAAAGACTCTGCACATAATCGCCCAATCACGCACATAATGCGGGCACCGGAAATGACACCTGTCACTCCCGGCGGTGATTTCTGCAAAAAAAAACCTTCCTCAGAAGAGGAAGGCTATCGGTCAGTGTCTTTTGCCCGGATCAATAGTCGTCTGCGACATCTTCGATCGAGACATCGTTGTCGAACTCGGGCTCATTGAGGTCGTCCGAGTCGTCTTCGGTTTCTTCTTCTTCCTCCTCTTCTTCCTCCTCGTCGAGGTCTTCATCCTCGTCGCGGTCATAGGGAGTTACAGGCTTGCCCGTATTGGGCAGCTTCACATAATCGGTCGAAACTTCCACTTTGAGTTTGTTCGTACCGATCATTCTGCCATTCAGTTTGGCAATCGCCAGCAGTGCATCCCGTTCGCGTTTCATCTCAACAAAACCCAGAGCCGGGCTGTTGCTGTCCACGCTACGGAAGAGTTTGAGCATGGCGATCTCGCCAAACTCTTCAAACATTTCCTGCAACGACTGCTTCGTTACAGAGTTATCAATCGAGGATACCCGAAGTCTCATGGTGCCCAGACTTGTTGTTGGAGATTATCGCAAAAGCCTTGTTACCTTCCGGTTGGATCGTTTCCAGGAACCCCCTGGCGCGCCTTCCGGTTACTCGTGCGATAATATAAAGGGAATAATAAATAAGGCGCAAATTTTTAATCAAAAACCTACATATCCGCAGCTATGTAAGCAAATAACAGGTAGAATTGGTGTAACTCCAAATCGGGGCGCTAATATGGGAGGAAAAGAAATAATTTTCAAAATCCGGACTGCGGAAATCTGTAAAAAAATGGCCGTCCTTTGCAGAACGGCCAGATAATCAGCGAATTAAGAGATTATTTTATCTGAAGGCGGAGCATTTCTACCTCTCCGGAAATCGAAAGCCGCAGCTGATAGATTCCGGCAGCGAGTTCTCCGGGCAGCGAAAGTTGGTTTAGTCCCGCACTTCCGTTCACCTCCTTTGCATATATCTTACGCCCGGCAGCATCATAAAGATCGAGATGCACCGGATTTTCTGCCGCCAGATAGAAGCGTAACGCAATTTCTTCGTTCGCGCGGGCTGGATTCGGGAAGAGGCCTGCGGCGTTTCCGGCATAGACAAATTCCACACTCACTGCCTCCGAATGTGTCGAAGTGCCATCAAGATCGGTCATGCGCAGGCGGTAGAGCGAGCGGCCCGGCAAAGGAAAAGGATCAAAGGAATCGTAGGCGCTGACCTCATCCGAAATGCCTGCGGCTTTCACGCGAGCCAGCGTTTCGTAGCTCAGTCCGTCGGCGGATCTTTCTACTTCAAAAAAATCGCTGTTTTGCTCCTGCGCTGTGAACCAGTTCAGCCTTATACCCTGGCCTTCGGCGCTTGCATCAAAGGAAATCAGTTCCACCGGGAAAGGACTACCTGTGCCCGGCACCAGTTCCAGCAGGGCCAGTCCCGAAGCATATCCCGCCTGATCGAAGACGATATAATACAGGTTGTCGTTTTCGGTGCCTGTGCCGGTGTGGTTGTAGGTAATCGCGCCCGTAGTTGCATTTACCGAAGCCGTACCATAGAGCGGCTGTTTCACAATCTGCACCGTAGCAGGATTCACAGGGCTGGGATTTGCCTGGTCATTGGCGAGCACCGGTACCACCAGGGGACTGCCCGAGGCATATCCTCCCAGATCATTGAGGGCCAGGGGGCCGTCGCAGGACGGAGAAATGTCGCGATAGGCTGTGCCGGAGAGGCCGCCAGCATCGGTTACGGTCAGTTCGATCCGGTAAAAGTACAGGAATCCATCGCAGCCCACCGGAGAAAGGGTTGTGGTGCTGCTGGCATTGTTGTCGCTGGCCTCTGTGTGGCTGTGGTTGTCGTGGCGAAGGCGGGTTACCCAGGAGTAGTTCAGTTGCGAGGGGCTGTGCTCGGCATCGGTCACGACCGCCGTAAGCGACTGGTTGATATTGCCTCCGGACATCGAATACGACACTACATTGTCTATGCTCGTGGATTGAATCACGGGCGGGGTATTGTTCAGCGAAACGATCCGCTGTGCCTGGTCGGTCTGGCCATTGTTGTCAGTTACGGTGAGCGTAATGGTATAAGAAGTGGGGCCGCTGCCGGGGGCGGTAAATGTATGAGAAACATTCAGGCCGCTGCCCGCAGGCGAACCGTCGCCAAAATTCCAGGAATAGCTCAGGGCGCCATTTTCAGGGTCCGTAGAACCTGCGCCGCTGAAATTGACCGTAAGCGGTCCCGGGCCATACATTTTATCCGAACCTGCAACGGCATTGGGCGGGAGGTTACCTGCATAGGCAATACGCCTGACGGTTGAACCATTATTTACATAATACAAGGCCCCCGAAACCGGGTTTGTAGCCATTGCCGTGATCCCTCCCGCCCCGCTGGCTTTGAAGTTTCGCACCTCAAGGATGTTGTTATTGTTGTCCATCACGAAGTTATGAATCCACTGGGTGCCATAATCCGCGTGAAAGTAGGTATTCTGATAGGTCGGCGGGAAGTCTGTACCTGTGTACCACACGCCTCCGATGGAGCAGTTTCCGGTGAGGTTGACACCGGGCACGGTCGCCGATCCAATGTTGTAGATGGTGCCGTTTACATACGCACGCGACTGCGTAGTTCCCCGCCAGTCGGCTTTGGGCAGGGTATGCACGGCGGGGATGTAGTTGCTGTTGGTGTAGCTGGTGATATAGGTCATGCCTTCGAAGCGGGGCCAGCCGAAATTTTGACCCGGTGCAAAACAGACACTCATTTCCTCGCGGGCACCTCTGCCCACATCGCCGATGTACAGGATACCCGGATCGCCATCGGCTGGATAGTGGCTGCCGCTGTTGGGCTTCAGGGTCATCCGGCAGGGGTTTCGCACGCCGCGTGCCCATACGCGCGAAGCTGCCGAGCGGGGCTGGGAAGCATTGTAATAGGGGTTGGAGGGAACACCATCGCCCGTGGCCGGGTCCAGTCGCAGAATTTTTCCATTCAGCGACTCCACAATCTGGCAGCGGTAGGCACCGATATTATGTGCCGAAGGGATGATGCCATAACTGATCGCATTGCTCCAGTAGGTTTCGGGGGCAGAGCCGCCATCGGTAGAAGAGTAGCTCGCGCCGTCGCCGCAGGATACCAGCAGGGTACCGTCAGTGCCGAAGACCAGGGAACCTATGCCATGCGACTCGTGAAGGCTGGGCACGCCCGTGGAAGCTGTTTCTCCGAGCAAAATTGTGCGGCTGCTGTAATCTACGGTAGTGAAATTGGTTGCAGACTGGGCCTGATAGCGGGTAAGCCTGCCGATGGTCGCATCAAAGTACTGGTTGGTATTGGCATTGTAGCTGGGTGTGCCAAAATACAGAAGGTGGTGTGTATCAACGGTATAAAGCAGGTAAATGTATCCATTGCTGAGGAAGTTGGGGTCGAGGGCAAAACCCAGCAGACCGAAATCGCGCCAGCCGCCGACTTCCTGGCTGATGTCTATCAGAGGCGTGGCAGACTTAACCCCGTTGGTCACAATCCAGACTTTGCCGGCCTTTTCCCATACATACATTCTGCCATTGGGATCGAAAGAAACCCCCACTGCATTGGTAAAACCGCTCACATGCGACTGATCCGAAAAACCACTGGGCTGCGCCAGTACGCCCGTAGCGCCAAGCACAGCGATCATCATTACACACAGTTGCCGGGGGAGATGGAAGTACAGGTATCGTATCATTTTGACAAGGACGTTTGGGTTGGACGAAGTGTAAGAAATGCAGGGGATTTTCAAAGGAAAAGTAGAAAAGATTCCCGTATTTCCATACATCAGACGTACAAAATCAACAGATTTCATTATTTTCGAACAATCAAAATTACAATATCCGTTCTATTTATCCGGAAAAACAGGTCTCAAGTATGTAAGAATATGTGGCGAACTGCCTGTTGTTCGGGCTGTACGGGAGCGGTGCACAGAGATTTTCACGTAACTTGAATGCTGATCTGGTGAAGGGTAAAAAAATAAGCCCCATGAAGAAAAAATACCTTGTTTTTGGTCTC
>RDXT01000251.1 GCA_004292985.1 Bacteroidota bacterium | reverse complement strand
ATAGACAAAGCGGGTCGAGGAGGAGAAAGGATTGGGATAGTTAAAGACGTGGGTAATGCTGCTGGTGTTTTCAACTTCGAAACGGATTTCGTAGAAGTTCTCACCATTTCCGGCGGCATTGCCTTTTTTGTCGCGGCCCTGCACGCGCAGGGTATATTCGCCATCGGCCAGGGCAGACTGTTTGCCCGGATAAAAATACAGACGGGCCTTGTTGTCGGGCAGTGTTGCAGGCCGCCAGTCCACACGGGCATCGCTGGTGATAAATATCCGCTCAAAGTCGGTCGCGGCGCTGGTGCCTTCCTTAAAGTACAACTCGAAGGTCGAGGAGTCGTCGAGGGCGATCAGCGGGTTTTCGTCATTCACCTCCACCAGAATTTCGGGGCGGGGCGAAATGATATCTCCGTCTATGATCCGTTTGCCATCGAAGGTTACATCCAACAGCGGATTGGCGCGGTCCACTTTGACATAAAAGCTCTTGACAAAGATGTTGTTGAAGGTATGCTGCTCGACCTGCTCAAAGCCGGGGTTCAGCTCGACCACGAGCACCACATCGCCTTCGAGGTTTTTGTTGCGCGTATCAAACTGATACTCAAACTCCACGGGCGCAGCACCTGGCAGCAAAGGCGCAATTTTCAGGCTGTCTAAGACCAGGAAACTCCGGTCGGCACGCTCCAGCCGGAAGCGCACTTTTACGCTGTCCATCGGCGTTGGGGCAATGTTGCGCGCGGCCATATGGATGAAAATATCCTGCCCTTCGTAGATCGTATCCGAACGGAACTCAAAGTTGGTAATCGGATCCACCACGGCATCGGGCGCAGGTGTATAGAGCACATGCCAGTTGTCGAGTTGTGGCGCTGTGCGGGTAACGGTGTCCTGAAGGAAGGACTTCAGGCGCAGGTAGGGATATTCTGCCGGGTCGATGGCCGAGAGGCTGTAGCTGCCTGCATTGAGGTCTGGAATGAGCAGGGTGTCGCTGCCATCCTGCTGTTCCCCATACACAGATACGGTGGCATTTTCCCGCACAATGGCATCTTTGGAGCGCCAGTCCCAGAACAATTTATCCCATTTCAGCGCAGGTCCGATACGGGTCGAGTTGAGCTTCCCTTCGTTGTAATAGGACAGCAGGAGGGAGGTAATGACAAATTTGGGGTCATAGTTGGGCGCGTAGATCTCGGTGGCGGCATTGGGGTAGCCCTTGCGGCCCAGGATCAGGAAGGCGTCACCGTCCTGCAGCAGGCGGATGTTTTCGGAGACCCCGATCAGTTCCAGCGCCTCAAAGGTTTCTTCGGGCCAGGTTGGCACACGCGGGTTGCGGTTGTTGGCCACGACGATGTAATCTCCTGTTTTGGCGCTCAGAATCGCGTCGCGGAGCAGGTGGAGTCCCTGCGGCACCGGAGCCACGCCCACAAATTCGTAGAAATAGACCCGTGTAATCGGCGTGAGGGTGTATTGGTCAATAATGGCAAAAGCAACTCCATCCTGCGTAAAACCATTCAGGCCTGCATCGCCGACCAGAGAACCGTTTACCGAATAGGCAAAATCGCCTCCCTTCCGCGCAACGAACTCATACTCAGCGCCAAACTGCTCAAATTGCATTTCCTCCTGGGGGCGGTTCATCACGATGCCTTCGGTCTGGTCGCGGCTGAACTGCGGGAAACGCGCCTGCGCCCATCCCTGCCGGTTGTTGATGTAGCGGAAAGAGGCATTGGCCCAGGTAACGGGGGTGGCATCTGCCAGACGTACCCGCCAGTAATATACCCCGCTGTCCTGAAGGGTAAAGGGCACCTCCCAGTCCACAAAGGTCGCTTTGCCTGTAATCACCCCGGAACTTACATAGAGGGGCGAGTTGAACAGGTCTGTGCTGTCTATTTCAAATATATAGCCGATGTTCTGGTCGCGGGTCATAAAAAAGGCCGAGGCTTCCAGGCGGATGCGGTCTTCGCCGACCACTGCATATTCGAGCGGGTACAAAATCGCCGGAATGTTGCCCGGTACGACCTTGTTCAGGCTAACGAAGTTATTATTTTCGTCCGATTCATAGACACTGTCGCGGGCGTCCACCATGACATCGAAGTAGTTGAGGCCCGTGATGCCATTACCGATGGTATTGCGGAGCACCCAGGAAAGCGTGTCGCGGTAGCGCACCATGGGGAAATCGCGGTAGGGGTGATCTACCACCGAGCCATCGGGCAGACGCTGCCGCACGGTGATGCGGAAACTATCTGCCGTGACCAGTCCCTGGTTGGTAACAATGACATGGATGCGGAAGGAGTCGTCCTGGGCAGTAAAGGTAGCCGGATCAAAATAAATGCTGGAGGTATTGATTTCCAGGTCCGGATACTGCGGATGGTAGAGTTTCAGCGCCGGGTCGCCCTGGAGGTTGAGCTGGCGGCCGTGGTTGCGGTACTGAATGCCCGCCAGCGAGTCGGTATAGCGGGAGAGGCAGAGCTTCAGGATGTCGCCGATCGGCTCGCCCAGGTTGGCCCCGTAGAGATAATTGTACAGGGTCTGGCCGTAGTCGCGCAGCGGGATCAGGTAGCCTGCGCTGGAGTTGGCCAGATAGCCAATGGAGCCGCGCTCGGGCTGCTTTACCCACTGTTCGCCAAAACTTTCACCTGAAGTAAAGTCTCCGCCATAACATCCCATCGCAATCATGAAGGGATAGCGGTGAAAGTTGTTGTATTCGAAGGGCTGACGGATCGAAATGTCAAGAATGTTGGAGGTAGAGTGACCAAAGAAGTGAATAACGCTCACCCCTTCCTCGATTTGGTCGTGATAGGTGGCTGTGGTCGGGTCAATGACCACCGAAGCGCTGTTTTTCTGGAAATAATGGTCCTTTCCGCCAAAGGGCATATCCTTAAACTGGCCGATCATGTAGTCAAAGGCTCCTGAAATAGAGCTTTGCTCGGCCAGTGTGCCCCCTCCACCCAGAAACACACCTTCTTTCATCCATCCGGACCAGGGGGTGTGCTCGTACTCGTTGATTTTGTTGAGGTAGGCAAAGCCTTCGCTGTCATTAAACAGGTTCACCCGTCCGATCGCCGCTTCCGGATTAATGGTATAGGCATTCTGGTCAAAGTGGCCTACGTACTCATAGTCCGTCGCCGGATAGCCGAAGGTAGGCACATAGGTGGTGTCCTCATTTATCCGGGTTTCATATACGCCTTTTCCCCAGAGCAGGAAGTAGCGCGGCTCGGTCTGCCAGTTATCGAGGGCATATTTACAGAAGCGTTTTACAGCCCAGGGCGTTACGGTACCGCCGCCAAACTCGTCATAAATTTCATCGGTATAAACCACCTTTACCGAAGCGATGGGGCTTACGGTCGCGGTGTCGCGGTAGTTGGCATAGGCCTCGGCAGAGGCCTGGAGGCCCCGGTTGGCGATAATCACATATTCCGCACCGCCATTGGCATCAAAGAGGCGGTTGAGCTTGTGCTCGACAAT
>RDXT01000250.1 GCA_004292985.1 Bacteroidota bacterium | reverse complement strand
ACTCTCCGGCGGACAGCGCCAGCGCATTGCCATTGCCCGCGCACTGCTGGCCGATCCGCAGATTCTGATCCTCGATGAGGCAACCTCCAACCTCGATACCGAAAGCGAAACCTATATCCAGCGAAGCCTCGCCAGCCTGATGGAGGGTCGCACGACCTTTGTCATTGCTCACCGCCTGAGCACCATCCGCCAGGCAGACCAGATCCTGGTGATCGAGCAGGGCAAAATCGCCGAGCGCGGCACGCACGATGAGCTGATCGCTTCGCAGGGTCGCTACTATCAGCTATATACCTATCAGTCAAGGATTTAAGGGAAGGCACAGCGCCGGGATACCTTACCATTTCACCATCACCTTGCCCATCGCTTTGCGCGATTCGAGGAAGGCATGGGCATCGGGAAGTTTATCTGCCGGGAAAATGCCCCCGGCTGTGGGGCTGAGTTCGCCTGTTTCGGCCAGGGCCACGACAGAACGGAAGGTGTCACCCAGTTTTTCAGGATGGTTGTCGGCGATGCGGAGCATATTGACACCGATCAGGGAGCGGGACTGCCCGATAAAGAAGACCGGGTGATAAAATCCAAAAGCGAGGCCTGTGCGGATGCGGGCAAATAAATTGTTGGCTTCGGTCATGGCCGAGGCGCCATATGAAACCATACGCCCCCCGGCACCGAGTAGGCGCAGGCCTGTGTGCAGGGTCTTGCCACCGATGGCATCAAAGATCACATCGAGGCCCTCTTTACCCCGGATGCGGCGGATTTCCCCGGCAAAATCCTGGGTCCGGTAGTTAATGGGGTGATGAACCCCCAGCTTTTTCAGAAACTCCAGCTTCTCCGGGGAGCCGGCAGTACCGTATATCGTACATCCGTGGCGGCGAACCATCTGTACGAGGGCCATTCCTACCCCTCCGGCAGCATTCTGGATCAGCACGTGATCGTTTTTGTGGAGGCGGATCATCTCTTCTGCCATAAACCAGGCCGTACCTGCCTGTGTGGTCAGGGATCCTGCGGTGCAAAGGTCCATATCCTCCGGGATACGGGCCACTGCGCGGGCATCGGTGCATACATATTCTGCATAGCTCCCAAAGCGCGACATGGCCGTTACGCGGTCGCCTTCCTGAAAGCCGCTGACTCCCGGACCGACCTGCTCGATGCGGCCCACCGAATCGTAGCCCAACAGGGCAGGCAGGGGCGGGCAGTCCTGATACAGACCTTTGCGGGCCATAATATCAGCGAAGTTGAGACCAAAAGCTTCTACTTTGATCAGTACTTCGCCCGCTTTGGCTACGGGCTGTGCCGCTTCGCGAAGTTCAAATGCCTTCTCAGGCGCACCGTTACGAATCAGATACCAGGCTTTCATACAGGGCAGGGAACATTTCAGGCTCGGACGTGTTAACGCAAATATATACTTTCTTCCGAATCTCCTGCGCAAATCCTACCTTTGTCGGCTCAAAGTAGCTCCCACATACCCATGTCCAGCAGCGCCGATCTACGCCAACTTACCGAATCGCACATCGAGGCGATGGCCTTCGAAAGCCGCCAGCCCCGCAACCTCTATGAGCCAATGGCCTATATCCTGCGGCTTCCGGGCAAGCGGATCAGGCCTGTGCTTACCCTGCTGGCCTACCAGGCACTCAGCGGGCGCAATCCTGCCGAGGCACTGAACCTCGCCTGCTCGGTGGAGTTGTTTCACAATTTCACCCTCATGCACGATGATATCATGGACCGTGCCCCGATGCGTCGCGGGCAGCCCTGCGTGCATATCAAGTGGGATGAAAACATCGCGATCCTTTCCGGAGATGCCATGTTCGCTTTTTCTATGGGTCTGGTAGTCAAGGACTTTCCGGAAAAAGCTGCCATTTTGGCGACCGAATTTACCCGCGTGGGGATGGAGGTCTGCGAGGGGCAGATGGAGGATATGGACCTCGCTGCGCAGAGCGATGCAGGTATTCCGGAGTACATCGAAATGATCCGCAAAAAAACAGCGGCCCTGCTCGGAGGCTGTCTGAGTCTGGGCGCCCTCGCCGGAGATGCCTCGCCTGAACTGGCTTTCCGCTTCCGGCAATATGGAGAACTGCTGGGCATCGCCTTTCAGCTCCAGGACGATCTGATGGATGCTTTTCCGCCCGAAGGGTTTGGCAAACAGGTGGGAGGTGACATCATTGAAAATAAAAAGACCTACCTCCTGCTCAAAGCCCGCGAACTGGCCGGCGAGTCGCAGCTCCGCGAACTGGATGCCCTGAGCCAGCCCGGCACTGATCCCGCAGCCAAAGTCCAGCATACCCTCCGAATCTTCCGCGAATTAGACATCGAAAACCTCACGCAGGCCCTCATCCGCGACTATTTCGGGCAGGCCCTCGCCATCGGCGAAGAGCTGGAACACCAGAGCCGCTTTGCCCCTATTAAGGCATATCTAACTGAAATCGCAGGCCGCAAAGTATAGTGAAAGTCCTGACTATCAGGATAGACTTTTCCGAATTTCGACAGAAAAAATAATTTACATACAGGTTTATTTGTATTCGTAAAATACATCTGTATGTCATTATCCTTTTACCTGGAAGCGCCCGTTTCCCTCGCCATTTTACTCGTCACGATCGGTGTCAGCATCTGGGGCCTGCTCGATGAAGACATGCGCGACAAACAAGTGCTCGTGCCTTACGATACCCTTATGTATAAGGAGTACTGGCGGATTCTCAGCAGCGGTTTTGTGCACGGCAATGTGATGCACCTGGTGCTCAATATGACGACGTTGTTTTTCTTTTCTTTTATTGTGGAGCACCGGCTGGGCCACTGGCAATTTGCGCTGCTCTATTTTCTCGGCTTGCTGCTGAGCAATGGCGCTACGCTGCTTCGGTACCGCGACGACACCGCCTACGAAGGAAGTGTGGGAGCTTCGGGTGCCATCAGTGCAGTGGTCCTGAGTGCTGTTTTGCTTAATCCGTATATCCGTTTTGGCCTGCCATTTCTCTCCGAGCGTTACCCCTGGCTGTTTTTACCGGGGTATATCGTAGCGGCGGCCTATCTGGTATATAGCCTGGTAAATACTTTTTTGCCTTCCAAACTGAACGTAAATCACCTCGCACACCTGAGCGGCGCACTGGCGGGTATCGGTATCACGTTTCTGGTGAAGCCCGGGCTGGCAGAGATGCTGGAGCGCTTTGTGCGGAATATGTAAGCTGGGCTTATCGCTGCCATTCGAGCGACTCCAGCATCCGCAGGATTTCGCCTTTCATGTAGTCTGTCACCGGCTGAAGGGAGTCGTTTTTGAGGGCTGTCTGGTAGTACAGCGACATCATAAAAATATGTTCGCCAGCCGAATCAGCCATAAATACCTGCGCAGGCGTACCCACATTGCCATACAGTTCAAATAAAATCGCCCGGTTGCTGCCGATTTCCAGGGGTGTTTCGGTGATCTGGGTGGCCTTTTTGGTGTGTTTATAGACCAGTTTGCGGTAG